>DATGQR010000341.1:0-2297 GCA_035304105.1 Thermomicrobiales bacterium
TCGAAGACGGCCGGTTAGTCGGGCTGCTTTCGCGCTTCGAGTTGTTGCGCTATTTCCAGACGCGCGAGGAGCTGGGGCTGGGCGTCTGACGGGCGCTCATTCCCTGTCCCGCAAGGGCGGCAGCCAGGATGCGGCCAGCACGGCCAGGATGATCGCCAGCGCCCCCAGACTAAGCAGGGCGCCGTAGCGGAACGACGTTGGCTCATAGCGCATCTCGACGACGTGATCGCCCGGCGGCACCAGCACGGCTCGAAGGGCAATGTTCGCGCGCAGCAGCTCGACCGGCTCGCCGTCGACGGTCGCCCGCCAGCCAGGGTAGTGCAGTTCGCTGACCAGCAGCAGTGCAGGCTCGTCGGTGAACACCATCCAGCGCAGCCGCTCCGCTGCAAGCCCGCTTGATGTCGCGCGCGCTTGCGGGTCGGGCGCGCCCAGCGCTTCGGCCGCTGCCCGCGCCTCGGGAGTGTCCGCTAGAATGGCGCGCGTCGTCACCGCTTCCGGGTCGGCGCGCAAAAACTCGGCGGCCTGCTCGTCCGAACTCGCCAGCTGGGCGTCGAAGACGAGCCTCGCGCGACCGACTGGATCGACCGGCTCCAGCAAGGTCAGCCCGCCGTATGTACCGACCTCGGTCATGCGCCCCTCGGCCAGCTCGCGCTCGACGATATACGGGTTAGCCGTGATGATGGTCCGGACGCCCAGCGCCGTGATCAGCGGCCCCGCATCGTCGAGCAGCACGCCGTGGGCAAACCAGGGCAGGCGGTCGCCGGAGGCGTCGATGTAGCGCTCGTAGCGGGTAGTTTTGAAGTCCAGTCCGCGGACATCCCGCAGGCCGAAGAGCAGGTGCGCGTCGGGCAGCATGTCGGTCTGTAGAGCGGTCGTCCGTCCACCGGCCGCGCCCCGGGCCTCGGACACTTGCAGGACAGACACGCGCGCTTCCAGCAGGCTCGAATCGACGGCTGGGTTGTAACCCCAGCTGGTGGCCAGCATCTCGACCGCTACCAGCGCGACGACTGCCGGGGCTAGCCACCGGCGAACTCCATGGCGTCGCGCTACCAGCCAGAGCAGCCCCAGCCCGGCCAACGCAACCAGCAACGGCCAGTACATCTCGATGTTGGTCAGCCGAAAGGCATCGGACAACTCAGCGCCACAGGCCTCGATGCGCTCGCGGCAGATCGCCACCGAGCGTGGCGGATCGTCAGGGTCGTCGAATGTGTCAATGTAGCGCGAGATCGCGCGCGTCTCCCAGTTCGCCATCAGGGGAAAGATCAGGTTGAAGGGCACAGCGACGCCGACGACGAGCGCGGCGACCACCACCAGCGCGCGCCGCAGCCAGACCCTGCTTCGCGCAGCATGGGCCGCCGAGGTCAGCGCATCGAGGCCGAGGCCGGCCAGCACAGCGATTGCGAAGATCGCGATGAGGCGCAGGCGCCCGGGGTGGCCGAGCGCCATGCCCGGGAGCTGGTTCAACCAGTCGAAGACGGGTAGCTGCAGCGCCGTCCCCAGCGCCAGGCCGCCAACGTAGATCCAGGCACGAGCGAACGGGTCGCCCCGCCAGCGCGTCAGCGCCGCGATTGCCAGGCCGAGCGCTACGACCCCGGCGTAGAGTGTCGCCTCGTTGTAACTGCTCCAGGGATTGAAGCTCCAGTACTCTCCCGGCCAGGTTGGGTTGCCGTAGAGATTCGGCATCACGGCCAGTGGCAGCGCCGCAAGCTGCCGGGAATCGAAGCTCAGAAGATCGAAGCTAAATCCCGAGCGCGCCTGGTACTCGGCGCTCAACGGCAGCCATTCGAGGAACGGCAGCAACTGGATCGCAGCCAGCAGCGCCCCGGCAGCCACACCGGCGCCAGCGGCGGCCAGCCGGCGCAAGCGCTTCCAGACCGGATCCTCGCCGCGTTGCAGTGACCGGACCACCGCATAGGCGCCGGCTGCCAGCAGGATGTCCCTCGAGGTCTCGATATGGCCGCCGAGGAACTGGACACCGGTGACCACGGCCAGCAGCGCCCACCAGCGCGTGGCGCTGGACCGGTTCTGGCTGGTCAGCAGCCCCTCGACGGAGAGGATCAGCGCCGGCAACCAGACGGCCACGTTGGTGTGCGGGTGACCCAGCCAGCCGACCACGAAGCCGGACAGCATGAAACTGGTGCCGGCGACCAGGCCGGCGGCTCGGCCGGCACGGTAGCGGCGCAGCAAGAGATAGGTGAAGAAGCCGGCGATCCAGAGGCGCAGCAGGGCGCTGAACGCGAAGGTCGTCTCGAAGGGCAGCGCGAGCGTCACTACGTTGATGGGGTAGAAGACCGCGG
>DATGQR010000342.1:0-3424 GCA_035304105.1 Thermomicrobiales bacterium
GCGGCAGCCGGCCTTCGTCGCCTCGACGCGGGCATCGGTGTACAGGATGTACTGCACGCCGAACTCGAACCAGACATCGGCGGCCTTGAGCGCCGCGGCGACCGGCGCCGGCGGCTCCATCTGAGCGTCCGGCTGGGTCTCGTACCAGATGATGACTGGGTGCGCACCCAGCGCGTAGACGGCTTCGGCGGTTGCCGCCACCACTCTACGATCACTGCTGGTGTCGCCGGTGATGACGACGTTCTCGCCGGGCTTGACCGGCATCACCTCTTCGACCATCTTGCGGGCCGCGTGCGCGACCTCGAACGATAGATATTCGTCGCGCATCTCGGTACCGATGAAAAATTCCACGCACTATTCCCTTCCCCGCGGGCTGCAAGTGACCCGCCGGTACTCGCAAGGGCTCAGGTGACCTCTGGCTCGCGTCAGAATGAAGGCGAGCGTGGGAGCGCGCGAGGCTCGTCCCCGCGGCGCGTCCGAGCGCTTACCCTTGCCCAACCAGCTCCTTGCTCATCTTGAGCTCTCCGGCAGCACGGACCCGGATCCGTGTGGCGTTGCCGGGCAAGTAGGCGAGCGGAACCTCATCGACGTCGATGATCTCCACCTTCTCCGGATCGGCGCCAGCGGCGACGGCCTCGTCGGCAGCCATCTGCCGCGCCATCGCCAGCGCCTCCTCGCGGCTGTACTCGTCCAGCGAGAAGATCCGCTCGACTTCGCCGCTGCACTGGGCGATGGCCGCGCCGATGGCGTTGGCGACGTCGTAGTTCTCCGGCCGGTGCACGGCCGACGCCCCATCCAGCTCGTCGGGGATGATCACGCTACCGCCGCCCACCAGCACCACCGGCATTGGGTCGGCGCTGGTCTTCATCCGGTCGATCGCCGTCTCGCAAGCCTCGCGAACCATGGCCGACACTCTCGACACCAGTTCCCGGTCGAGATGCTCCAGTCGCGCTGGATCGCCCATCGAGGCGCGCCCGTCCGCGACGGCGATGTCGGAGAGCGTCAACTCGGTGCCGCCGAAGACGAGCCCCTCGTCAGCCAGCCGGTATCCAACGCTGTCCGGGCCCAGCCGCAGCTCCCCGTCGGTGTGAACCCGCGTACCGCCGCCGAGCGCGATCGAGTAAAGGTCCGGCATCCGGAAGTTGGTGCGCACTCCGCCGACCTCGACCGCGATCGAGGATTCGCGCGGGAATCCCTTGACCAGGATGCCGATGTCGGCCGACGTGCCGCCAACATCCACGACGATGGCGTCGTCGAGCCGCGAGACGAAGGCCGCCCCGCGAACCGAGTTGGCCGGGCCGCTCGCCACGGTCAGGATTGGATAGCGAATCGCGTATTCGAGCGCCATCAGCGTGCCGTCGTTCTGGCTGAAGAACATGCGCGCCTCGATGCCGTGCTCCTTAAGCGCGTTCTCGAAGCCCTCGGCGGCCATCCGAGCCGCGCTCACCACCGCCGCATTGAGAATCGAGGCATTCTCGCGCTCCAGTAGACCGATGCTGCCGATCTCGTGCGAGTAGGTCACCGGCACGTCGCCGAGCACGTCCAGCAGGACTTCGGCCGCGCGCTGCTCGTGCGAGGCGTCAACCGGCGAGAAGGCGCTGACCACGGCGACTGAATCGACCTGGCCCTTGAACGACTCCGCGGCCTCGCGCACGGCATTCAGGTCGAGTGGCCGGATCTCGCGGCCGTCGTACTCGTGCCCGCCTTCGACGACGCTGTAATGCCCGCCAATGGCGTCGCGCAGATCCGACGGCCAGCCGACGAAGGGCAGGATCGCCAGGGTCGCTGGCGCGCCGATTCTCACGATGCCGACCCGGTTCAGGTTGCGGCGCTCCAGGATCGCGTTCGTGCAGTGCGTCGTTCCCAGCATCGCGTGGCTGATCGCCGAGCGGTCGAGTTCCGGGTGCTCCTCGATGATCCCCCGGATAGCGTTGCGAATCCCCGTCGTCACGTCGGACGTGGTTGGAGACTTGAACCTGGCCAGCAGGCGCGCCTCCTCATCGAGCACGACCGCATCGGTATTCGTGCCGCCAACGTCAATACCCAGCCGCAAACTCATCCGCTCTTACTCCCTATCAGGCCGCGCACAGCGTGGCGCGGCGTCGAGCGATTCGACCAACTCGCACGCGACAAACAACACTCATCGCGCGCCCATCAATCACGCGCGCGCGGATCGAAGACATCACGGATGCCATCACCGAGGAGGTTGAAACCGAAGACGGTGAGGAAGATGGCGATGCCCGGGAAGACCGTCAGCCACCAGGACTCCGGCAAGTAGCCGCGTCCATCGGCGATCATCTTGCCCCAGTCCGGCGTGGGAGGCTGCGACCCCAGGCCGATGAACCCGAGCGAAGCCAGCGTCAGCACCGCGAAGCCGATGTCCATGGTGGACTTGACGAGGATCGGCGTGGCGATGTTCGGCAGGACATGCCGCAGGATGATCCGGTGCCGGGGCGCGCCGATCGCCCGCGCAGCCTCGACGAAGACTTCCTCGCTGGTGCGCAGCACCTCGCCGCGCGTCAACCGACTGTATCCCGGCCACCAGGTAAGCGAGATCGCCAGCACGACGTTTACCAGGCTCGGCCCCAGTGCGGCCGCCACGGCCATTGCCAGAATCAGGCCCGGGACGGTCAGGAAGACGTCGGTGATGCGTTGGACGAGCAGGTCCACCTTGCCGCCGAAGAATCCCGACACGACGCCGAAGAGCGTGCCGATCACGGTCGCCACGACTAGCACGATCAGACCCGCGCCGAGCGACAGGCGCGACCCGATCAGCAGCCGGCTGAAGACGTCGCGCCCGACCTCATCGGTGCCCATCAGGTGATCCATGCTGGGCGCGCGCAGGCGCTGTGACATGTGCACCGCGCCGGTCGCGTCTTCCGGATAGGGGGCCACGAACGGTCCCACGACCGCCACGAGGATCAGAAGCACGATGATCGCCGCGCCAATCACCGAGAGCCGGTTGCGCCGGAACCGCCGAAAGCGTCTCGTCCAGAGGCTGGTGCCGGCCCTGGTAGCCAGCGGCGCAGGGGTGCGCTGGGCGGCAGTGTCGACAGCAGTCGACTCACGCCCAAGGCCCTCGGTTGTCCCAGCCCGCTTCATAGCCATTCCTGTTATCCCGTCCGTTCCAGCGTGGCGCTTATGCGTAGCGAATGCGTGGGTCGATGAAGCCGTAGAGGACATCAACGCTCAGGTTGATCAGGCTAAAAACCACGCCGTACACCAGCGCGATGCCCATGATCGGCATGAAGTCCAGCGTCAGCGCCGAGTTGACGGCGTAGAGCCCGATCCCCGGCCAGTCGAAGATTGTCTCGACCAGCACCGAGCCGCCCATGAGCCAACCGAGCGACAGGCCCATCATCGTGATCGTCGGCATGATCGCGTTGCGCAGCGCGTGGCGCGTCAGCACTACTCGCTCGGCAAC
>DATGQR010000343.1:0-18077 GCA_035304105.1 Thermomicrobiales bacterium
CGAAGGACGGCGGCCAGAGCTGGCAGGAGATCACCCCGCCGGCCGAATTGATGCCCGAGTGGAGCAAGGTGTCGATCATCGAACCCTCGCCGCACGACGAGGCGACCGCCTACATGGCCGTCATCCGCTACATGCACGGCGATCCGAACCCGTACCTCTACAAGACCAGCGATTACGGCGAGACCTGGACGAAGATGACGAACGGCATCCCCGAGGGCGAGTTCACTCGCGTCATCCGCGAGGACCCCAACCGCCGCGGCCTGCTGTATGCCGGCACGGAGACCGGCCTGTACATCTCCTTCGATGACGGCCAGAACTGGCAGCCGTTCCAGTGCAACTTGCCCGTCTGCCCGATCCACGACCTGGTTATCAAGGGCACCGACCTGATCGCCGCCACGCACGGCCGCAGCTTCTGGATCCTCGACGACCTCAGCCCGCTTTACCAGATCGACGGCGCGACGGCGCAGCAGGCAGCGGTGCTCTTCGAGCCGCGCCCGGCGACGCGCTACAAGGTCTATGGCCGCATGCTCGACCTCCGCAACCCGAAGCCGGATATGAATTTCCTGATGGCCGGGCCGGTCACGGTTGGGCTGGACATCGTCGAGACGCCGACCGGCATCCCGAAGGCGCGCTTCCTCGACGCTGGCGAGAACCCGCCCGACGGCGCGATCCTGCACTACTGGCTGGCCAGCGAGCCAGGCGAGCTGACGCTGAGGATCGAAGACGAGGCGGGTAACGAGGTCGTCAGCTTCAGCAACGATCCCGATACCCGCCCGCGCCTCCCGGCGGCAGCCGGCGCCAATCGCTTCGTCTGGGACCTGCGCTATGGCCAGCCGGTCAACCTCGTCGACACCGGCGAATTGCCCGTGAATCTGCCCGCGAAAGCCATCCCTGGCACTTACCGGGTGACGCTCACCGTAGACGGGTCGAGCTACACCCAGCCGCTGACCATCGCGCCGGACCCGCGCCTCCCCTGGACGGTCGAAGACCTGGCTGCCCAGCGCGATCTCAAGCTGGCGCTCTGCGACCGGGTTGGCGAGATTCACGAAGCCGCCAACCGCATCCGCCGCATGAAGGAACAGATCGAGGCAGTCACCGGCCGGCCAGACGCGACCGACGCTCTGAAGGAGCAGGGCGAGCAACTCACTGAGAAGCTGACCGAGATCGAGGGCAAGCTGGTCAACATCGACCCGCAGGGGCGCAAGCGCGGCGCGACCGCCGTGGCTGAGAAGCTCAAGACGCTGGCCGCGATGATCGATGAGGGCGACAGCGCCCCGACCCGTCAGATGGGCGAGGTCTTCGACGCCGTTTCCGAAGAGATCGGCGGCTACCTCGAAGACCTGACCAGCCTGATGGAGCGCGACGTCGCCGCCTTCAACGCGAGTATTGCTGCCAGCGGTTTAGCCCCGGTCAGGTAGGGAAAACGGCCCTCACCCCCAGCCCCCTCTCCCAATTCTGGGAGAGGGGGCTGGGGCAGAATTTGTAGCCCGTAGGGTGTTGTTTGTAGTGGAAACCGACAAGCGTCGCTCTTCCTACAAACTACGACCTACGAACTACAACCTCTTCGCCCTATTCCCTACTGAGCATCTCCGCCGCCTCGATGGCCAGGCGCGTGAGCTGGGCGAGGCCGGCGGGGATTGGGGCGACCGGGACCTGCTCGTGGATGGTGTGGGTGCGTTCGCCGTGGGAGATGCCGACGCAGATGGTGGGGATGCCGCGGCTGACCGGGATGTTCATGTTCGTGCTCGAGGCCTGAAACTCGGGGGTGAGGCCGACCCAGCGGATCGCTTCGGCGGCCAGTTGGGCGAAGGGCGCGTCCTTCGGCATGCTTCCGGCCGGGCGCTCGCCGACGACCTCGATCTCCGTCTCCAGGCCCGGGCCCGGCGCCGTCTCGATGATCTCGCGCACGGCATTGCTCAACTTCTCGAGTTCGCCAGCGTCGACCGAGCGCATATCGATCAGCGCCGTCGCGCTGGCGGCGATGGTGTTGACCGAGGTGCCGCCGCTGATCGTGCCCACGTTGAAGGTGGTCTTCGGGTCGGACGGTACCTCCAGGTCAGCGATCGCCGCGATGATCCGGCCCAGGCCGTGGATCGCGCTGGGCGTGCCGAAGGCTCCAAACGAGTGCCCGCCGGGGCCGGTGACGGTGACGTTCCAGCGATTTGAGCCGACCGCGACGTGGACGACGCGGCCGAGGTGCCCGTCGATCACCAGGTGGCCGGCAAGCTCGCCGCGCTCCTGGTAGCGGTCGACCGCCGCCCGGGCGCCTTTGAGGTTGCCGAGCCCTTCCTCCCCGACTGTGGCGGTCGCAACGAGGTCGATGGCCGTCTCGATGCCCAGGTCGTCGAGGATGTCGAGCATGACGAGCATCGCGGCGATGCTCAGGCTGTTGTCGCCGACGCCGGGGCCATACAGCCAGTCGCCCTCGCGGCGCGCGTCGATCTCGGTGCCGGCCGGGAAGACGGTGTCGAGGTGGGCGTCGACCAGCATCACCGGTCCACCGCGGTTCCCCCGCCGCGCGTAGACGTTGCTGACCTCATCGATCTCCGGCTCGTAGCCGCGCTCGCGCAGCAGCTCGGCAACGAAGCGGGCGCGCTCCTGCTCCTGGCCGGTCGGCGCGGGGACGTTGCAGATGCGCACCGCCAGGTCGCAGACTTCATCGAGCCGCTCGGCGCTCTGGCGCCGAATCGCTTCCAGCATCTCGTTCGATAGGGCCACAGAACTTTCCTCTCCCTTGCCAGCGCCGGTCCACGCCAGCGACGTTCGAGGGATTCTAGCCCCTGTCCGGCGCGCGCTCGTCTAGCTTGCCCAGGTGCCCTCGTCGTAGGCGCGATCGATCTTGGCGGCCAGAATGAAGTCGTTCTGGTGCAGGTTCTCGATCGCGTGGGTCCAGGTGGTGACCGTCACCCGGCCCCACTGGAGCAGGATGCGCGGGTGGTGACCTTCGGCTTCGGCGATCTCGCCGACGATGTTGGTGAAGGCCAGGGCGCTCTTGAAGTCCGGGAAGCGGAATGTGCGCCGGAGCCGCGGCACGTCATGGAGCTTGACCAGGTCCCACTCGGGGATGTCGGGCAGCCATTCCTCGATCTGCTCGGGGGTGGCTGGTGGCACTCCCGGTCGGCAGGCGACGCATTGCATCTCGGTCAGGGCGGACATCGTGCCTCGCTTTCGATGTTGATCGTTATGTCAACGATTTCTGATTCGTGGCGGGCGGCTGGCTGTCGGGCGGCGCGCCCGGCGTTTCCAGTGTACGATGTGCGCGATACCCCGGAAGCAACCCCCTCGTGCGGGGATCTTGAGAGTGAGCATGAGGATGAAGGGGTACGTTCGAGCCGGCGCGATCGCCGTCACACTCGCTGAGAATCTCGACACCGTGGCTATGCGGGGCTGCTCTGGCCTCGACGGCCTCAGAGACGATCGCATCACCGGCGCCATCAACGAAGCGTTTCACGTGAAACACACCAACTTCCACTTGAGCCCGGCGGCGGGCCATGGGCCGGTATGCTCCGGACCATGGAGAGCCCCGCTCTCCCGACACTTTGCGGGGTGGTGCGGGAGGCGACGCCGTTGGGACGCGTGGGATAGCGCTCCGCCGCGATGCGTGTTGAGCACGTCGACGATGAACTCGCACGAGCCTCAGGCTCGCTTTCGTCTTCGAGAGCGCGACGAGGCCGCTTGAAACGGATAAGCAGGGAGGCGTAGATGCCATCCGAGAGCATCCAACCGCTGGCCGTTGAGCAGGTTCGTTGGACCTGCCCCACTGAGGGCTTCGAAATGGT
The DNA here is from genome assembly GCA_035304105.1 of Thermomicrobiales bacterium. Taxonomy (GTDB): domain Bacteria; phylum Chloroflexota; class Chloroflexia; order Thermomicrobiales; family CFX8; genus JAUIIK01. The sequence continues at coordinate 3,780 of DATGQR010000343.1, forward strand.
CGCCGATCCGGTGCCGGAGGAACTCCAGAAGCGGGCAATTGACGCGCTGCGCTTCGGTGTCGAAGCCGGGCTGGATTTTCACGTCATCGCCGTCGGCAGTAGCCGCGTCGAGGTCGACCGCTACATCAACTGGTTGCTGAACTCGACAGTCGAACGCATGCCACCCTGCTGCGATTGGTGCTACGTCATGAACTTCGACCAGCCCGAGCGGCCGGTCGCGCTCGAGATGCAGAGCGGCACCGCGCGCGGCTTCAAGGATGACATCGACCAGGCGGTCACCGATCTGCGCGCCGATATTCCGCGAGCATTCCAGTCTGAGCCGTATGAAGAGCGCCGGCGCATCATGTTCGAGGATTTCACGCGACGGCGCGACGCAGCGTTCGAGACATTGCAACGCGAGGCTCAGGCGCGCGGCTTCATGCTGATTCAGTCGCCAGCCGGTCTCGCCGTCGTCCCAATGATCAACGGGCGGCCGATCCAGCCCCAGGAGTTTGCCCAGCTCCCGCCGGAAGAGCAAGCACGTCTCAACGAAGCGCGCAGCGCGCTCGGCGCCGAACTTGAGCGTACTCTCCGGACGATCCGCGAGATCGAGACTGAAGCACGCGACGCGTTGCGACAACTCGATGAGGGCATTGGCCGCGAGGTCGTCGAGCACCGCTTCGAGGAGTTGCGCGCGAAGTATGCCGAGAATGAAGGCATTCAGCGCTATCTGCGCGCTTTCGCCGACGATGTCGTCCGCAACCTTGGCGCATTTCGCCAGGCTGGCGAGGCAGACATGTTGGCGCCCATGGGCCCGACCCGCGAGCAGGCCATCGCGGAGGAGTTCTTCAAGCGCTACCAGGTGAATGTGATCGTCGACCACTACGGGGAGACCACGCCGACGGTGCTCTTCGAGGAGAACCCGACGTATGGCAACCTCGTTGGGCGCATCGAGCGACGTGGCGTGTTTGGGACACTCGTGACGGACTTCACGATGATTCGTCCCGGCGCGCTGCTTAAGGCGAACCAGGGTTTCCTGATCATGAACCTGCGAGATGTGCTCACGTCGCCGTTCTCCTGGGAAGCACTGAAGCACGCATTGCAGCGGCAGGTCGTGCGTATCGAAGAGATCGGGCAGCTGGTCGGGACAATCGCCGCGACGTCGCTGGAGCCCGAGCCGATCCCGTTGCGAATCAAAGTGATCCTGATCGGGGACGCGCAGCTAGTCCACGTGCTGTCGATGCTAGATCCCGAATTCGGCAGCCTGTTCAAGATCCGTGCCGAGTTTCACTCGACGACGCCGCGCGATCCTGAGATGACCCAGGCATTGGCGTCATACCTTGTCTCGATCCGCGACATGGACCGCCCGCCGCTCGATCGCGGCGGCGTCGCTCGGATCCTTGAGTACGCCGCGCGTCTGGCCGGGGATCAGCGGCGGCTGAGCGTTGAACTCGAACCCATCGCCGACCTGGCGCGTGAAGCAATGCAGATTGCGGCCAGCCGCGGCCTCCAGGCGACGACTGCCGAGATCGTGCAGGAAGCCATCTCGTTGCGTCGTGCCCGCTCACTCTACGGGGCCGAGCGGCTTCGCGAACTGCTGGTCGACCGCACGATCATGATCGACACCGAAGGCGAGGTTGTCGGGCAGATCAACGGTTTGACCGTGATGTCGCAATCGGGCTTCGCTTTCGGGATGCCGGTGAGAATCACAGCGCGCTCCTTCGCTGGCCAGCAGGGGATCGTCAGCATCGACCGCGAGGTCGAGCTGGGCGGGCCGATTCAGAGCAAGGGCGTCTACATTCTGGCCGGCTTCCTGGGGGAGCTGTTCGGGCGCGAGCGGCAGCTCTCGCTGACTGGCAGCCTCGTCTTCGAGCAGACCTATTCGCCGGTTGAGGGGGATAGTGCGTCGCTGGCCGAGCTGTGCGCGCTGGTATCGAGCCTGTCCGGCTATCCGCTGCGGCAGGATCTTGCCGTGACCGGCTCGGTGAACCAGCTCGGGGAGGTTCAGGCGATCGGCGGGATCAACGAGAAGATCGAAGGATTCTTCGATCTGTGCGTGGCGCGTGGGCTGACCGGGCAGCAGGGCGTCGTCTTTCCAAAGGCGAACATCGTGAACTTGATGGTCCGGCCCGATGTCGCTGCGGCCGTCGAGGCCGGCGACTTCCATCTCTATCCAGTCTCAAACGTAGCCGAGGCGATCGAGCTGTTCACTGGCGTGCCGGCCGGGGAACCCGAGGACGGGTCCTACCCGCCGGGGAGCGTTTATGCTCGCGTCTCTGAGCGCCTGGCGCAGTTCGCCAGGGCCACGCAGGTCCGGTTTCAGGAGCACGATCCCTCGTGACGTTTCACGTGAAACGATTGCCGCTCCGTTTCACGTGAAACACCCGGCGCATCGGTTTCAGGGTGATAGACATAAAGAATGGTGACGGCTTCTTGGAACTCGGCCGCAGCTACCCATAAGGCCGCTCAACGACGTTGCAGCGATGGCAGATCTCCCTCAGATGAGGGACTATCACACTGCAGCTGTTTACGGCCGAGATTGGTCATACGTAACATAAAGCCGGAGAGGGAGACAACCGCCTGACCCTGTGGCACAATCAGCGAGTGGGTAACCAGCGCCGCAGTGAGAGCGGTGCTGTCCTGGATATCCATAGTTCGGGGCGTCGATCAAGGTGGATCGACCCACTGGTCGTCATGGAAGGGACCGCGCTTCATGTCTGTCGACACTTCCCGGCAAACAGCCACCACCATCGAGCAACAGGGAAGAACGCCTGCCGTCGAAGCTATCGGCGTGCACAAGATCTTCGACACCGGCGCCGTGCGCGTGCACGCGCTGCGGGGGATCGACTTCAGGGTCTATCCCGGCGAGATGGTCGCGGTCATGGGAGCTTCAGGCTCCGGTAAGACGACACTCCTCAACTGTCTCTCAGGCCTCGATACGGTCACCGAAGGCGTGGTGCGGATCAACGGCACCGATCTGGCCGACCTCGCCGACGACGAGCGCACCGACTACCGCGCCAAGAACATGGGCTTCATCTTTCAGACCTTCAACCTGTTGCCCGTGCTGACCGCTGTAGAGAACGTCGAGCTGCCGCTCGTCGTCAGCGGCACCCGGCCGTCGGTCGCCCGCGAGAAGGCGATGGCGATGCTCGAGCAGGTCGGCCTGGCCGACTGGGCCAATCACAAGCCCGCCGAGCTCTCCGGCGGACAGCGCCAGCGCGTCACCGTCGCTCGCGCGCTCGTCAACGAGCCCGCCATCGTCTGGGCCGACGAGCCAACCGGTGCGCTCGACTCGGAGAACGCTTCCGAGATCATGAACCTCATGCGTGATCTCAACCGGCGCAATGGCCAGACGTTCCTGATCGTCACGCACGACCCGCGCGTCGCCGCGGTCTGCGAGCGCCTGGTGCGCATGCGCGATGGCGAGATCATCTCCGATGAGCCGGCTCGCGAGGCCTTCGCGGGCAGCGAATTCGCCGAATCCTACAACCACTAATCACGCGCCGCCGGCCCGGTCGCAGTTGCGTTGCGCATGCTCGCCCGGCGGCTCGGGTCATGGTTTTGGCATAAGCCCGGGGGACGGAAACTGTGAACAGTATCTTCGGAATTCCCATGAATGGCATCCTGGTGGTGCTGGCGATCGTCGTCGCGATCTGTCTGCTCTCGATCGCCGCCATCGCCATCTTCCGGCCGGTCATCTTCAAGATGGCGCTGCGCAACCCGCCACGCCGCAAGGCTCAGACGATTTTGATCGTGCTCGGCCTGATGCTGGCGACGCTGATCATCTCCTCGGCGCTAACGACCGGGGACACGCTCGATCACTCAATCAAGCGCATCACCTTCGACGCCCTGAACCGCGTCGACATCAGCGTCGGATTCGTGGGTGAGGGCGGCGGCGACGGCAGCTTGTCGGTCAACGCCGAACCTGTCCCGGCCGATCTTGCCGACGAACTGGAAGCCCAGTTCGAAGGCGATCCCGACTTCGAGAATTTCATGCCGATGTTGACACTGCCCGTGCCGGCCATCAACCCGGAGGCGCGGCTCAGCGAGCCCGCCGCGACGTTGACCGGCATCGACGTCGAAGAGGTCGACTCCATCGGCGGCATCCAGCGGCCGAATGGTGGCTCGATAGACCTCAGCGGCCTCGGTCCCGACCAGGCGATCCTCTCGGAGACGCTAGCGCGCGACCTGGAGGCGAGCGAGGGCGACACGATCCGCATCGTCATCAACAACGAGCCGCACGACATCGAGGTCTACGCCATCGGCCAGGACTCGATCCTCACCGGCGTGGCCTTCGGCACGCAGTCCGGCCCGAGCAACTATGGCATGGCGATGCACCTCGATCGGGTGCAGGAGATGAGCGGGCTGGAGGGCCAGGCGCGCTTCATTGCGGTGACCCTGCCCGGCGGCGTCGAAGGCTCGCTGGCGCACTCGGACGCCGCGGCGGAGAAGCTGCGCGACTATCTAGCGGGCTCGAACTATGGCGTCAACACCGTCAAGGATGACGCCGCTCAGGCCGCCGAGATCGCCGGCAGCATCTTCCTGAGTCTCTTCCTCGTGCTGGGGCTCTTCTCGATCGCCGCTGGCGTGCTGCTGATCTTCCTGATCTTCACGATGCTGGCCTCGGAGCGCCGCCCCGAGATGGGCATGGCTCGCGCGGTCGGCATGCGCCAGGGGCAGCTCGTCCAGCAGTTCGTGGCTGAGGGCACGCTCTACGACCTGGGGGCGGCCCTGGTCGGCGCGCTGGCCGGCGTTGGCGTGGCCTTCATCATGGTTCGCATCCTCGAGGGCCTGATCGGCGAGTTCTTCTCGATTCAGCCGCACTGGACGCTGCGCTCGTTGGCGGTTGCCTACTGTCTCGGCGTCACCGTCACCTTCATCACCATCGTCTTCGCCTCGGCGCGTGCCTCGCGGCTGAACGTCGTCTCGGCCATCCGCGATTTGCCCGAGCCGCCGCGGCGCGGCGGACGCCGCCCGCGCTGGCGCTGGTGGAAAAAGCTGCCGCGCTTTGGGCCGCGGGTTCCGCGCATCGGCATGTACCTGATCAGCTTGATCTGGTTCCCGATCGAGCTGCTGCCAAACCTGCTGATCTTCGTTCCGCGCCTGTTGATCTGGCTCGTTCGCCTGCTGGCTCACGTCATCGGCTGGGGACCGCTGGTGCTGCCGATCGGCTTGCTCCTCATGGTCGCCGGCTTCGCGCGCAACGGCCAGTCCGGCAGCCTGGCGTTCTACTCGATGGGCATCTCGCTGTTCGCGATCGGCCTGATGCTGATCCTGCGCAAGTGGTTGCCCGAGCGCGCGGTCGTCAGCGTCCTCTCGCTGATCATGCTGGTCTGGTGGCTGTCGCCGGAAGACAGCCTGACCGGCAGGATGTTCAACCCGATCATGCCGGACGATCTGCGTGGCGACTTCGAGATGTTCTTCATCGCCGGGATCATGATGGTCGCCTTTGCGACGATCCTGATCCTCTGGAACGCCGACATCGCCGTCTGGCTGGTGAGCCAGGCCGGGCGTGCCTTCGCCCGCTGGGTGCCGGCCGTGAAGACTGCCGTTGCCTACCCGCTGGCCTCGCGCACCAAGACCGGCCTGACGCTGGCGATGTTCTCGCTGATCGTCTTCTCGCTTGTCACGATGTCGACGCTCAACGCCAACTTCGTCGAGATCTTCACCACCGAGAACGCCACCGGCGCCTGGGATATCCAGGTGATCACCAACCCGACCAACCCGATCGACGACATCGAGGCGCGGTTGACGGAAGCCGGCGTCGATACCAGCGAGTTCGAAGCCGTTGGCAAGGTGAGCGTGATCACCTACGACAACTCGCTGGTCCAGGAGGTCGGTGACGACGAGTGGGAGCGCACCTTCCTCAACGGCGTTGACGAGGAGTACGCGGCCAACACAGTCATGCCGATCGAGTACAAGGCGCCCGGTTATGAGACCGACGAGGAGATCTGGGAAGCGATTCGCTCCGGCCAGAAGGTGGCCGTCGTCGACCCCTTCTCGGTCGGCGGCGGGTTCGGCACTAACGACGAGCAGTTCTTCGTGTCGCTGAGCCGGATCGACAGCGAGACCAAGACGCTCGATCCGCTCGATGTCATTCTGGAAGACCCGGGCTCGGATCGCTCGGAGACGGTGACGATCATCGGCGTCATCGATAGCGAGATCAGTACCGTCTTCGGCATGTACATGCATCACGACATTCTCCAATCCGTCTATGGCATGCCGGACGTGCAGCAGATCTACATCCAGATCTCCAACGACTCCCTGGAGAACAGCCGCTCGGTGGCGCGCCAGATCGAACAGGCGCTGGTCGAGAGCGGCGTCCAGGCGGAGTCGATGGAAGAGCAGCTGGAGGAAGCCGCGAAGATCCAGTCCGGCTTCATCGACCTGATCCAGGGCTTCATGGCGCTGGGCTTGCTGGTCGGCATCGCCGCGCTGGGCGTGATCTCGTTCCGGGCGGTCGTCGAGCGGCGCCAGCAGATCGGCATGCTGCGGGCGATCGGGTTCCAGAAGAACATGGTCGCGGCTACATTCCTGATCGAGGCGATGGTGGTCGCCGGCCTGGGGGTCCTCTCGGGCCTGATCCTGGGCCTCATCCTGTCGCGCAACCTGATCACCAGCGGCGAGGTCGGCACCGAGTTCAATGACTTTGTCGTGCCCTGGGCTCAGATCGGATTGTTCCTGGGGATCGCGCTGGTGGCCGCGATCTTGATGACGATCATCCCGTCGCGCAACGCCGCCTCAGTCCCGGTGGCCGACGCGCTGCGCTACGAGTAGCTGGCTCGCGGCGAGTCTCTGGCCTCCGGCCGAAGGTTCCTGAGTGAGTGTAGGAGGGCGGCCCGGTTCCCAACCGGGCCGCCCTCTCACAATTGACGCCCGGCCGAGCGCGTGCAAACTGGCTTCATCCCTTCATCAGGCCAGCTCCGAAGGGGCTCCTCCGGCGCGGACGAGGGGGCTACCGCGGCAATGAAAGCGCCCCGCCCGGTAACCGGGCGGGGCGTTGATCGCGGCTGTTGGCGACCTGGACCCTGTTACTGATACAGAACGATGTCGCCGACCGGGAGGACGTTCCGCACTTCGACCGTTGAGCAATTCTGCGTCTCGCGGACGTAGCGCGTCTTGCTGGTGTACCGGTTCGTGCACATGTGGAGGTCGCCGTCGTCCGGAACGACGTGCGCGATAAAGGTCCCCACGCACCCACGGGGCATGACGCGAAGCTCACCCGTGTACCGGTTGTAGCAGAAAGTCAGCGGATCGACGCTCGGCGTCTCGATCGCGGTGTGGAGCGGCGGGCAGCTCCCCCGGAGAACGGTGACCACCTGACCGGTGTAGTGGTTGGCGCACAGCGGATAGGTGGGCTCCCCGACGGCCATGAGCAGGCCGGCGTGCCAGTGGACGTCGTAGCCCTCGTTGCTGAGAGTGGGGAAGTCGTCCAGCCCGTAGTTGTAGCTGTTCAAGTAGACCTTGGCGATGTAGTGCTGGCCGGCAGGGGCAGTCCCGATTTCCGTGTCGTCAACGTAGTAGTGATAGGTCTGGTTGTTCGCGTCGAGCACGATGGTGAGCGTGTACCACTCACCCCACTCGAAGTCGAGGTCGTGCGTGGTGAATGCGCCTGCGATGGGATCCCAGAAGCGCCAGCCCTGGTGGTCCTGGATGCGCCCCCCTATGGGGTCGCATTCCGATTCTTGACAGTCCTCAAGATTCGCGAACTCGAGTACCGCGAAGTAGTTGTCGATACCATCTTCGCCGTCACTGCCGACGGCCCAGAGTCCCGTCCGCATAGCCTTGCCCTGCCAGGCGGGGTCGATGTACAGGTCGGCTTTGATACCGTCGCAGAAATTGCCGATGCCCTCCGTCGTGATGCCTTCGGTGCGGTAGTGTGGGTTTGAGTGTGTCTTCGCGCTGTCAATGCCGATGCGCACGACATTCTCGCGTCCGAACGCCGTGATTGATTCATAGCCGCCCGTAGGCTCCTGGCGGTCGGCCTCCCAACCGGTGTCCAGTTCATCCTGTGTGAACTGCGGCAGCTTTTGCGGCTCGGCCAGCGCGCCAAACACGGTGCTCAACGCGAGAATGGCTGCGCCAAAAATGGCGAACCGTTTGCCCATACTTCTCTCCCTGCATTCATCGAGACGCTTCGAGACGGCTGATGCCGCCTCATGTCAACTTGCCAGATTGCGTGACAGCCCCTCAGTACGCTGCCGGCACAGCTCCTTTCTAGGCTGAGATGCTCATGGCAGTGGCCGGTCGAAGCGCCTGATTTCCCCCACACCAGCACTGTGGCTAGTGGCTTCTCGCGGCCACGAACACCTTTCTCGTAACAGCAGGCAGTCTACCACGTCTAGACAGTTTTTGCTAGTTGCCTGAACTCACAAGTCGTTAGTTTGGCGAACCCCAGGTGTGTTCATGATCCAGGCTCTCCTCGCTTTCTGATGGTCCGGTCGCCGGCCGCTAACTGGCTTCGCGCATGTACTCGTGACCGAGCTGGACGATGTTGTTCCAGGCGATGTACGCGCGATGTCGACGGATACCGAGCGCGAGGGCGGCACGCGGGATCGTCGCGCCGGTCGCCAGGCGCAGCCGCAGGAGGCTGGCTTCCTGCGCGGAGAGATGGGCGCAGAAATCATTGACGATGGCGCGGTACTCGTCCGGCGCGACGCGCGTATCGGTTTCCGGAAGGAAGCGCACGTTGCGGCGGTTGTGGCGCAGCCACTGGCGGGTAGCGTTCTGGAGCCAGCGCGGGTAGACGGCGAGGAAGTAGTAGAGATACCCGGCCGGTTCGCCGTCGACGTAGCGTGGCTCCCAGCGCTTCAGCGTTTTCAGGAACAGCGGGTAGGTTTCCTGGACGATGTCGGCGAGTTCCCAGGGGGCGAGCCGCCAGTGCCGGTAGCGGCGCACGAAGCGCTCGATCTTCCAGGCCAGCAGCCGGAAGAGTTGCCAGGCTTCGTCGGGATCGTCGCGGGCGAGCAGGGCGCGAGCCGAGAAGTCGCGATCGATCTCGGGCGTCGAGGCGAAATTGCCGAGCGACTCATTCGCGAGTTCGCCGAGCCAGAAAGTCTGCATTGGAGCGTCCTTTCCGGTCCCGGGCGGCCCGGCCGGCGGCGGCGCGAACGCCGCCAACGGCAACAGGCCCCACCGGGAGCGGTGGCGCTCTGGCGCTCTCGCGTATTCCGTTGGCTCGGCTTCAAGCCGTAGTGGGGGAGCGGCCGGCTAGCCCCAGCCGTTGCCGGGGTCGAGGCCGACGACCGGAAGAGGCTCCGGCCCGCGCTCGGGAGATCGCAGATCGAGGATGTGTGCGGTGCCGCACTTCGGGCAGATCGCCTGCACGCAACCTGCGGCCATGTAGTAGAAGCGGTCTCGGACCTTGATTTCGATGTGCCCGCCGGGTTCGTAGCGTGCCAGCAGCACTGGCGGCTCGCTACAGCCGCACTCCCAGCGATATCGCGGCGAGCGTGGTCTGCCGCCGGCGTGCACATCCCCGTTGCGCCGGTATTTCATGAGCTTCTCACCTCCTTTCTAAGGAGGGAAAGGGCGACAGGAAAGGGGAAGCGGGAAAGCAGAACACGTCACTGCCGGTCCCCGGCCGACGCCTTGAAGGTGACGCCGGGCGGCATGGCTGCCGCGACATGGCGCGCCGTCTGACTGTGCCGCGTTTCCCTGTTGCCTCTTTCCTGCCTGCTGCTAATCCAGGCTGGCTGGACGATCTCGGGGCCATGCCGGGCCGCCAGCTCGTCCAGCGCGTCGTTGAGGTTACGCAGCCGCTGACGGGAGGTGTCGAACAGCCCGAGCTGGATCGACGACTCCCGCAGGCCGCTGACGCGCACCTCGAGCATCCGCACCGGCGCGGCACGCGACGACAGCGTCTGAATCAGCAGCTCCCTTGCTGCCAGAAAGATCTCCTGATGAGCATCGGTCGGCTCGGCAAGTGAAACCTGCCGGCCGCGCGTCTCGAAGTCGGCGTAGCGCACCTTCAGGGCCACCGTGGTGCCGGCCAGCCCTCGGCTCCGCAGGTCGCTCCCGACCCGCTCGGCGAGCTTGAAGAGCGGGCGGCTCAGTTCGTCCAGCCCGCGCAGGTCGCGCTCGAAGGTGCGGCCGCGCCCGAGGGACTTCTGCGGCCCCCGGTCGGCGCGCACCGGCTTGCTGTATTCACCACGCGCGCGCCGGCGCAGCGCCTCACCATGTGAGCCGGCGATCACCGTCAGCAGCGTCGCTGGCGCCGTTGCCAGCTCGCCCAGCGTGGTGATGCCGTGGGCGCGCAACCGGGCGGCCGACTTCGGGCCGATGCCCGGTAGCCGCTCGACGGGCAGCGGCGCCAGCGTCGCGGCCTCGTGCCCGTGCGGGACGACCGTGAAGCCGTCCGGCTTGCCGAGGTCGCTGGCGATCTTGGCCACTAGCCGGTTCGAGGCCACGCCGAGCGAGACCACCAGTCCCAGCTCCTCGCGAACCCGCTCCTTGAGCTTGCGGGCCAGTTCGACGCCGCCGCCGTAGAGCCGCCGCGAGTCGCCGGTGTCGAGATAGGCTTCGTCGACGCTGACGACCTCGACGACCGGCGAGAAGTCGTGGAGAATCTCCCGGAAGCGCTGGGCATGGGCGCGGATCGACTCGCCGGGAACGCGCACGAAGATGGCGTGCGGGCAGAGCCGCTTCGCCTGGGCCGCCGGCATGGCGGAGCGCACCCCGTAAGCGCGCGCTTCGTAGGTCGCCGAGGTGACGACCCCGCGTCCCTCGGGCGATCCGCCGACGATCACCGGCTTGCCGCGCAACTGCGGGTTCTCCTTGACGGCCACGGCCGCGAAGAACGCGTCCAGATCGGCATGGATGACCCAGCGATCGCTGTCCCCGACCTCCAACTCCACACCAGCCTCTCCAAAATAGAACATATGTTCTATATCTGTTCGGATTGTAGGTGCCCCGCTCGATGCGTGTCAAGGCGTGACTACGAGGCAAGGGCGGTTAGTTTGCAGGTTGTAGGAAGATGCGCCCTTCCCCCGATATCGAGGGAGGGGTGCCCTGTTGAGAGGGGCGAGCTCGCAGTGGAGGATTGAGGCTTGGGAGCGGCCCTCACCCCTAACAGCTACTCCAGCCAGCGGGTCAGCCAGAGGATGCCGGCGCCGGAGAGTGCGATAGCGATCATCGAGACGCGCAGCGAGCTGAACTGCGCGATCCAGCCGAGCAGCGGTGGGGTGAAGATGTTGGCGCCGTAGGTGGCAGTCATCATTACGCTGGCTAGTGTCCCGCTGCGGCCAGGCAGGCGCTCGCCGGCCACGCCCATCACCGTCGGGTAGATCCCGGCCACCCCAAAGCCGGTCACGATCATCGCCAGAAGCCCGACGGCCGCGTTCCAGGACGCGATCATCACCATCCCGCCCAGCATCAACCCGGCGCCCGAGAGCGCCAGGGAGACCGTTGCCCCGCGCCGCTCGACCAGCGAGACGTTCAGCAGCCGCCCGGCGAACATCGCCCCGTTGAAGGCGCCGTAGGCCAACCCGCCGATCAGTGACGAGCCTTCCAGGTCGGTCGCGATGTAGATCACGCCCCAGATGAAGATGGCGGTCTCGACGACGATGCTCAGGAGGATGATCACGACCGCCGCCCGGACGGTGTTGCTGCCAAGCACGTCGCCGAAGTCGTCGAACCGCGAGCTGCGCGGCTTCGTCTCCGTGGGAGGGAAGCGGATCGCGGCCGTCATCGCCAGCAGCAGGATGTGGGCGACGGCGACGGTCAGTAGCGGCGCGCGGTAGTCGAGACCCAGCCCCAGCAGGCCGCCGGCTACGAGCGCACCGATCACCGCGCCGATGCTGAAGCCAGCGTGGAAGAGGTTCATCCGGCGGCGGCCGGTGGCCTGCTCCCAGTCGACCGAGCCCTGAGTCATGGCCGTGTCGGTCAGGCCGGTGCCCAGCCCCATCACCGCCAGCGCCAGCGTCAACGTCGCCAGCGAGCTGGCCGCCGTCATCGCCAGCATCGCCGTGGCGATGGCCACTGTCCCGGCCGCCGCCAGCGTCCGGGGCCCCTGCCAGCCGGCCAGCCGCGCGTAAGCCAGCACCACCACCGTCGAGACGAGCGCCGAGACGAGTTGGGCGGTCCCGAACGGCCCGCTCTCGATCCCCAGCTCATCGACCAGGCTGGCCCAGATCACCCCGGTCGCCCCGACCAGTACCCCCAGCACGGCGAAGTAGGCCATCAGCAGCTGGTACGAGCGCTCGGCGTCCCATCGCTCGCGCCCGTCCCCACCCGCTCCCGATCGCCCTGCCCTCATGCGCCCGCCGATCTCACCCAGGCGTCACCCCGCTTACGTGCAATTCGGCAATGATAAGGGAGTAGGGAACAGGGAACGGGGAAGAGGGAAAGACGGAAGACTCTCACCCTCCGGCCTTAGGCCCAGAGGGCACCCCGCTCATTCGCTGCGCGGAGGGAGCGGGGGGAGGAATGCGAGAGTGCGGTTGATCGCTAGCTCTACTGTTGCGACAGGACCCCCCTCCCTCATACCCGCTAGCGGGTACCCGGAGGGAGGGGCCGGGGAGGGAGCCTTCTCTCACCGCAAGCGCAGATGAAAATGCGTGTCGTGGCCGGTTTCGGGCTGGAATACGTCCGCGGCCGGACGGCCGTCGACGAGGGTTACGTCCTGGATCGCTTCCCAGAAGGGGTCTCCGGCCTCACGGGTGTAGGTGACGAAGACGAGCTCGATGCGCTCAATGACGCCGGGGTGGTTGATGCGGTCGAGAAGACCCTGGGCTGTGGCCGCGTCACGCTCGTTGTAGCCGTAGAACCAGGCGTCGGCGTCCTTGCCCTCCTGGTGGCTAACGTGTGGCGGGAAGGGGCCGCCGTTCAGGTTGCTGAAGTCGCCCAGGGTGATGTCGGGGATCTGCTCGATGAAGGCTTTGGCGTCCGGCGTCACCCAGCTGTTGCCACCCTGCTCCTCCTCGCCGATGAAGTAGCGATTCTCAGCCGTATAGAGCACTAGCTTGCCGATCTCACGCATCTCCGGCGTCTGATAGACCGCCTCGCGGCCGTCGGTCGCCGTCGCACGCACCAATAATTCGACATAACCGTCTCTCGACCGATCGAAGCCGGCGAACGCGTCCGAGGGGATGTTGAAGAGCGTCTGGCTGGTGATGACCGATGCCTGGCCATCCTCGCCGAGTGGCAGGGGCAGCGTGCCGACGGCGCCGGCTTCCAGATCAACTGCGACCAGCGCGCCGGTCACGGGGTCGGAGATCTCGAGCGTCACCGCCGCGATCTCTCCCTCGCCCTGGATCGTCAGCGTGCCGTGGATCGGGGTGTAGCCCCCGAAGAGGTCGTGCGGGTCGATGCTCAGGAAGCGTAGTGGCGAGCCGTCGATATCATGCAGGCTCAGCTCGGTGATCGCCAGGCTGGGCGGCTCGGGCGTGGGCGTTGGCTCGGGCGTCGGCGTGGCTGTTGGCTCGGGTGTGGGAGTCGACTCCGGCGTTGGGCTGGGCGTGGCGGTCGGTTCGGGGGTCGGGCTGGGCTCGGGCGTTGGCGAGGGCTCGGTGATTGCTGGCTGCGTCGACTCGGGCGCATCGGCCGCTGAAGTCGCGCGCTCCTCGCCGCTGGCGCTATCCGGGGACGAGCAGCCGGCCAACAGGAGCAGGAGCGCCAGGCCGCAAACGAGCGGCAGCACTGCCAAGCGCCTCAACGTCCACACCTCCCCAAACACTCCGTCTCGATCGGACCACGGGCACAAAGGCGACTATGATACCCGCCGGCACGGACACGACCTGGAAGGGAATTCCACCATGCCCGAACGACTCACGCCCGCGGTGCTGGTTTGCGATTTCAAGCTCGCCGGCGACCCGCAGGTATCGCCGGACGGTGCGGCCATCGCTTACACCCTGACGACCGTCGACCGCGACAAGAAGAAGGAACAGACGCACATCTGGTTATGCGACCCCGACGGCGAGAACCGCCGGCAGCTCACCTATGAGGGCAGCCGCAATACCCAGCCGCGCTGGTCGCCGGACGGCGGCTCGCTCGCGTTCGTCTCGGACCGGGTCGAGAAGAGCGGCCTGTTCATCATGTCCCTGGCCGGCGGCGACGCCCGCGAGGTCACCCGCCACCGTCAGAGCATCGCTAACATCGACTGGTCTCCGGACGCCAGCTCCATCGCCTACATCACCGACTACGACCCCGACAACCCGGACGAGCAAGAGCCGGACGAAGACGCCGCGCCGCCGGTGCGCGTGACCAGCCGGATCGACTACAAGGTCGATGGCCTGGGCTTCCGGGGCAACGTCCGCAAGCAGGTCTTCGTCGTGGATGTCGAGAGCGGCGCGCGGCGCAGGATCACCGGTGACGTCCAGG
>DATGQR010000344.1:0-6243 GCA_035304105.1 Thermomicrobiales bacterium
CAGCGCTCCCCGCCCGGCAACGAGCCCCCGCAGCGCTGCGGACGACTGCGCCGCCCAAACGCCAAACATGGCGAACGCGACGATCCAGACGCCATAGACAGTCAGCAGCTCGCTGGTCGAGGAGGGCCGCCAGGTCACGACGGCGATCGTGTTGGGCAGCGAGCCCAGCACCGGGATGCGCGTGAACCATTCGGGCACGCTGCCGGTGTCGACACCGACCGGCGCGGTGTAGTTGAGGGCGAATGGCAGCGCGGCAATGGCCGCCCCGCCCACGGCCGCACCCGTGCGCGCCAGCACTTCCCGGTCGAGCTGCCGGTAGGCCAGCAGAATTGCTCCCAAAACCGCGACCACACCGACCGGCGCGTCCCAGCTGTTCGAGGCGTAGAGCAGGCCGGCGAAGCCGCCCACAACGGCCGCGCGCGGCAGCGTGATCAGCTCGCGGTCTAGCGCCAGCCCGGCCGCCAGGGCGATCGCCGCGAGCAGCGCCGGCAGCGTCGTCACGTGCGGGTGGAGGTCGCCCAGGACGAACGAGAAGGCCGGGAACTCGTTGATCGTCTCGTGGGGATTGGGATCGCCGTTCACGCCGGTGTCGACGATTACCCGGCTGGCCTGCCAGCCGATGCCGTCCCACCAGCCGGCCGAGATCGTCGCGCGCGGCTCGCGCAGCAGCCGGATGGTTGTCTCCAGATTGCCGGCCAGCGCGACGAAGAAGCCCGCCAGCGCCGCGGCCGCGACCTGCGCGCGCCGCCCCAGATCGGCTCGGCTCGCGAGCCAGCCTCCCAGCCCGGCCGCGCCGACAAGCGTCGAGGCGAAGAGCATCCCTAACGCCAGGTTGAAGGCGACCGTCGACTTGACGCCGCTCATGTGCCCCAGCGTCGCGACCGTCTGATAGCCGAAGTAGTAGTAGTTGATTGGCTCGCCAGCGAACCAGGGGTCGGGCGCCGGCACGTCGCCCGAGCGCACGATCGACGCCAGCAGCGCGATCTCCATCGGCTTCTCGGTGTTGGCGATGTCGGGATTCGTCGAGCGGAACCAGAGGTACGTGCCGAAGGCCACAAGCCAGGCGATCTCGAAGGCCAGCAGCGCCCGGTAACCGCTCAGCAGATCACGGCCCCTGAGCCAGAGCAGCGTCCACCCGGCGGCCCCGGCAACGATGATGGCGCCGATAACCGTCGCGCGCTGGAACGGGATCGGCAGGAGCGCCGCCGGCCACCAGAGCGCAAACGTTCCCAGCACCAGGCCGACCGGCCGGATCAGCGCGTGGCGAAACGAACCAAGGCCGGCCGTCAGCCACCAGCTCAACGGCGCCAGCGCGACGGCCACGACGGTCAGCGCCAGCCACCAGCGCAGGCCGGCTTCGAACACGGTCATAGGTTTTGCACGGCCCCGGGAGCGGGCGGTAGGCGGGGGAAGTCCAGCACTTCGTAGACGCGCGTCCCGCCGGACACGAAGGCCAAACGCAGACTCTCGCCCAGCATCGCCTCAAACGTCTCAAGGCCCGCCTCGCTGGCATAGGGCCGCGGCTGGTCGGGCGTGTTCCAGTAGCGCTCGACGTCCCCGACGATCACATAGCGCACGCGGTAGCGGCGCAGCAATTCCAGCTTCTTTCGCGGGTCAGTGCTGTTGTAGATGACGCGCACGTCCTCCATGCGCTGGGCGATACCCTCTGGGTAGCGCTGCTGATACTGGTGGCGGTCCCAGCCGATCACGGCCGGCATGCCCGTGCCGCTGGAGATGCGCGCGCCATTGCCCCGGTATGGGCCGATGCCCGCCTCGACGATCACGTCGGTCGGGCTCGCGTTGCGGTCGAGCCATTCAATGGCCTCGAGGTCGCCGGTGAAGTCGATCACCTGGCCGTCGGCGTTCTGGATCGAGCCGCCGCGCATCCAGGCGTACCCGTCCAGCGTCAGTCCGGACGGGGTCGACGGCATGTCCTGGCGCAGGCGTACCGGTGTGGCCATCAGGGGATAGACGAGACCTGCGAGCAGCGCCAGCGACGCGATTCCGGCGAATGCCAGACCGGGGATCCGGGCTCGGGCCGTCCGGCTGCGCGCGCCAGTCTCCGCTCGCTGTTCGGAAACCCGGCCGGCCACCACCCCAAGCGCGCCGGATGCGGCTGGGGACCGGGGTAGGCTGACGCTCCCCAGCAGCCGTGCCAGCAGGATGGCGGCGCCGGTTGCGACCAGTGTCCAGGCTTGCAGGTAGAACTTGAAGACGGTGTTCATGCGCTGCCACGGGCCCTCTTGCAGGTCGTCGACGACGTAGACGAACTCGACCGAGGCGATCGTCATGCAGCCCACGGCGATGAACGCCCAGGGCAGGAATCGTCGCGGCGTCGACCAATGCGTGACGGCGAGGATCGAGGCCGCGGCCGCCAGGTTGACCGCCACCGCTGCTGACGGCTCAGAGGGAGCGAGCACGCCAGCCAGGACGATCAGCACGAGTGCGGTGACGAACGGGAGTGGGTGGAAGCGCATCGGCCGCCCGGCCACCGCCGCGCCGCCAATCGCGAATAGGCCGATCAGCGTGGCGGCGAGGAGCGGTCCCGTCGCCAGTTCATCGTCGCCGCGCAGCGCCCAGATCGTTCCGGCCAGGACTGCCAGCAGATACAGCAGCGCCACCGGCAACGCGTCCCAGAGCGCAGCCGGCCGGCGCGCGTCCCGCACGGCTCGGAACCCGATCGCTGCCAGGATGATGACGAAGAAGATGCCCCAGAAGGTCAGGAACTGCCCCAGCTCCGAACCCGCCTCGGCCCGGTCGATCCCCTCGACGACGCTGTAAAAGCGCGCGTGGATGGGCATGAAGATCAGGTAGCTCAGGCCCGCCAGCGCCGCGCCGACGGCGCCGAGGGTGGCCGCGAGCCGAACCGAGCGCAACAGCCCCGCGTATGCCAGTCCGGCCACGGTCATGGCGATCGACAACGGCATGTCCCAGGCATTGATGACAAACACGCTGCCCAGTGCCAGTACTCCGGCCGCCGCCATCATGCCGAGCTCGCCCCAGCGGAGCGGTTCACCTGCACGGCTGCGGTCGAGGCGCCCGGCGGCCGCGACGAGCAGCGCCAGCACCAGCGCCACCACCGGCAGGTTCATGACGTGCGGGTGGACATCCGCCCAGAGGAAGGAGAAGTAGGGGAACTCGTTGATCGTGTAGTCGATCACCCGCGTGCTGCGCCAGAAGTCGAACTGGTCCGCCGTCGCGCCGCCCTGCTCGATGAGCTGGCGGACGGCGTCGATGTTGCCCAGGAAGACGACGGCGAGGACCGTGGCGCCAGCGCTCGCCAGCTGCCGCTTGCGATGCCGCCACACGGGGCCGGCGCGCGACAGCAGTAGCCCGATCAGGGCGACCTGCATCGCCAGCAGCGCGGCAAAGGTCGGTACTGCCAGCTGGAAGGCGTGGGTGATGCCAACGCCCGGGATGCGCCCGACCGTCGCCACCAGGTGCCAGCCGTAGTAGTAGTAATTGATCGCGCCATCGCTGTACCAGGGATCGTAGGGCGGCATCTCCGGCGATGCGGCGACGGCTCGCAGATAGGCCAGCTCGAAGGGCTTCTCGCCGCCCAGGTAGGTCTGCCAGAAGTCGGGATAGAGCGCTCGGAAGAGCAGGAACAGCCCGAAGACGCTGGCCATCAAGCCGAAGGACGCGGCGTAGGCCCGCAGGCTCGGCAGCGGCGGCGCGTCGCAGCGAGACTCTCGCCAGCGGTGCCAGATCCAGGCGGCGATCCCGATGAGCCCGAGGAAGATGGCCGCGACCGGGGCCGTCGCCGTCCAGAACCCCAGGCTCGCGCCGATCCAGACCAGCCAGCCGACCGCCAGGATGCCGATCAGCCGCGCCGCCAGCGCGCCCCGGTCGGGCGAGCGCCGAAATATCGCCGCGCTCCATGGCAGTGCCGCCAGCCCGAACAGCTCGAGGACGAGCAGCCAGGCGACGACCGCGACGATCCCGCTGCCGGTCGCCGCGTTATTCCAGCCGATGTCCTCGACCGCGTCGCGCTCGCCCACCGGCCTGTCCAGCATTAGCCACTCGCGGGATGGGTAGCGCGTCGGCTCCCAGGGCTGGTTGATGCCCCACAACAGCCGCTCCCGGAACTCAGCTTGGCTCAGCGTCTCGACTCGCTGGAAAATGTGGACGCGCGGGTGGTCGTAGACCGAGAAACTCTCGTCCGCTTTGGAGTCGTCGTAGCGAACGCCGAACAGCTCAGGGCGCAGCTCGGCCTTGTAGACGAGCTGGAAGCCCAGCTGCCCGTCCAAAAGGCGTCGGTAGAACTCGTTCTGGACGGCGTAGCGCCAGGGCAGGTTATCGACCGAGTAAATCAAGCGATCACTCGACATAACGACATAGTCGGCGTTCGAGAGGGCCTCGTAGAGTTCTTCGACCTTCTCCTCGGGTGGGCGGTCGCCGTAGATGTCGAGCGATTCGATGCGGTAGGTCTTCGTCTGGCCTTCGAGCCGTAGCGGGAGCGCGTCGTCCCAGGATTCGGCGGTGAGGATCGCGCCGTCGGGCACGTTGGCATAGATCCACTCAGACGCGGCGATGCGCGGGTGGGTGGCGCTGTAGATCGTCACGAAGCCGACGCCCCAAAGCGCGGTGATGCCCAGCGCGCTGGCGGCCACCACCTGCGCCGCGCGCCGCCAGCGCGGGATGCGTAGCGCAGACCAGAGCAGGCCCCCGGCCAGCAGCGCCATGATCGGGATCAGCGGCAGGGCGTAGCGCAGGAAGCGCGCCTCGGTGATCAGCAGCGTCGGGACATAGGCCGCCACCCAGGCCAGCGGGATCGCGAGCGCGACGTCGCGCCGGCGCAGCAGCCAGTGGATGGCCACTGCCAGGCCGGCAAGCCCGGCGATTAGCAGCCCCGGCCCAACCGAGTAGCGGAAAAGGTTCTCCAACTCGTAGATGCCCGGTGTCAATCCGACGAACTGGCGCGTGAAGGGGACGTCCCACGCGCCGCGCACGATGCGCGACTGGACGCGAATGTCCTCGAAGAACGGGTCGTGTCGCACCAGGGCGTAGGGTTCGAAGAGCGTGAAGACGGCCAGCGCTACGGCCGCGCCGAGCAGGGCGTGAAGCACGATGCGAGGCCGCACGGTCGAGTTCCAGAAGACATAACCAAACGCCAGGGCCAGCGGCAGCAGCAGGGCGGGCACGCTCGCTTTGGTGGCGAAGGCGCAGCCCACGAAGACGCCCAGCAGCGCGGCGCTACCGGCCGAGCGCCGGTCGACGTAGCGGATCGACAGGTAAAGCGCCGCCGTCACGAACGTCGTCAGCCAGGGGTCGACGGTGAAGAAGTGGCTGAGCTGGATTGGCAGGACCGCGAAGGCGTACAACGCCGCGCCGATCAGCCCGGCGCCCTCGCTGAAAATGCGGCGGCCCAGCAGGTAGACCAGCACCACGGTTGTCAGATCCAGCAGCGCGGTCAGTGTGCGTCCGACGCGGTAGAGCTCGCCGTAGTCGCCCATATTGGCGTCGAAGAGCGGGTCGATTGCCCAGCTCACGATGCCCTGGACGTAGATCGGCAAGCTGCCGTAGGCGAAAGACAGCGGGTTGCCGTTGGCGTCGTCGCGGCGTGGGTTGATTGGGCTATTCGCCGGGTCGAACAGGCTATCCAGTTCGCTCAGCGGCGGGAAGTGAACGCGTTCGCCGGAGACCTGGGCGATGAAGCGCTCATCCGGGTGGAGATAGTGCCCCTCGTCCCAATCCTGGCCGTAGAAGCGTAGGAATCCGGCGACGAGCAGGATGATGAGGAGCGCGATACGGGCCGGCTTGACCTGGTACAGGCGTCCTGACATGTACTAGTCACTGCCCCTGGATGAGTACTTATCTCCGATTGTCCGAACGATCTGGCCGAACCTATACTCTACGCCAAGAGAACGCAGATTTCCGCATTTCCGCCACTCGCGCGTCAGTGAACAAGGGTCAAAACTCATGATGCGAACCCTGAAAGTGATCGTCGGTGGAGAAGGCGCGGTAGGTAAGACCTCGCTCATTCGCCAGTATGCAAAAGCCAAGTTCAGCGAGGCGCGTAACATCACCCTCGGGATCGACGTCACAACCCAGGAATTCGACATCGACGGGCAGGCCGTCAAGCTCGCGATCTGGGACATCGAGGGCCAGGCCGGCAACCGCCCGAATTTCTTCCTCGGCGCGCAAGCCGCCATGCTCGTCTACGACACGACGGTGGACGGCTCGCTCCAGGCGCTGACTGAGTGGTACGCGCGCTGCAAGCGCTACTGCCCCGACGCTCCG
>DATGQR010000345.1:0-7089 GCA_035304105.1 Thermomicrobiales bacterium
CGTACAGCTTCTGGCTCGAAACCTGCGGTGATGACCTGACGCCGCGGCCGGCGCTGGACGGCACGATCGATGTCGACGTGGCCATCCTGGGCGCCGGGTATACCGGGCTGTGGACGGCCTACTACCTGCTCGAACGCGAACCGTCGCTGAGCGTGGCGATCCTGGAGAAGGAGATCGCCGGGTTCGGCGCGTCGGGGCGCAACGGCGGCGGGCTGGGCAGCCGCTTCCCGCTGGGGCTACGGCGCATGGGGCAGCTCTTTGGACGGCAGGGCGCGATCGAGATGCAGCGGGCGCTCAACACCGTGGTCGACGAGATCTCCGGGGTGGCCGAGCGCGAGGGCTTCGACATGGATTTCGTGCGCGGCGGCTACATCCGCCTGGCGCGCAGCCCGTATCAGGTCGAAGTGCTGGAGCGGGAGCAGCGCGCGCTCGAGGAGTTCGGGTTCGGCGAGGATTCGGAGGTGCTTGACGCAGAGCAGGTGGCCGAGCGGGTGACGGTCGCCGGGGCGCTGGCGGGACACTTCAACCGCAACAGCGCCAAGATCCACCCAGCTAAGCTGGCGCGCGG
This sequence comes from Thermomicrobiales bacterium, assembly GCA_035304105.1. Classification (GTDB taxonomy): domain Bacteria; phylum Chloroflexota; class Chloroflexia; order Thermomicrobiales; family CFX8; genus JAUIIK01. The sequence goes on from DATGQR010000345.1 coordinate 569, forward strand.
CCTGGCTCGCGCCGTCGAGCGCCGCGGGGCGACGATCTACGAGCAGACGGAGGTCACCGGCTATACGACCGGCGCGTACCCGGCGTTGCACACGGCGCGGGGGCACGCTCGGGCGAAGACAATCGTCCTGGCCGGCGAGTCGTACCTCTCGCGCTTCCCGCAGCTGCGCCGGCGGGTGATGCCGGTCTACTCGCTGATCACGCTGACCGAGCCGCTCTCGCCGGCCGACTGGCAGGCCATTGGCTGGGAGGCGCGCGAGGGGCTGTCGTCGGCGACGCACATGGTGAAGTACCTGACGCACACTGCGGATGGGCGCATCCTGTTCGGCGGCCGGGGCGCGCCCTACCACTTCGGCTCGCGGATAAAGGACGAGTACGACCGCCACGCGCCGACGCTCCGGATGCTGCAGGATGACGTGCGCGCCTGGTTCCCGATGCTCAAGGACGTGCGCTTCACCCATAGCTGGGGCGGGCCGCTCGGCTGGCCGCGCGACTACGTCCCGACCGTCTCCTACGACCCAGCCGAGGGGCTGGCGGCGGCGTTCGGCTACACCGGCACTGGCGTGGGGCCGTCCAACCTGTTTGGCCGCGTCCTGGCCGATCTGATCACGCGGGCGGACAGTGAGCTGACCCGCCTACCCCTGGTCAACCGGCGCGGGCGTAAATGGGAGCCGGAGCCGCTGCGCTTCCTGGGCGTGCGCTACGTCCAGCGCGGCTTCGAGCGGCTCGACCGCAAGGCCGAGGCGACCGGCATCGCGCCCAACGGCAAGTCGCTGGTGGAGCGCCTGACGCGGCACTAAGGCAGAGTTTGTAGTTTGTAGGTTGTAGTTTGTAGGAAGACCGGCCAGTTGCTCTCTTTGCCTACAACCTACAACCTACCTCTCATTCCGGCCCAAAGACCGCGATGGTGAGGCGGTCCATGTCGAGGTGGCGGCGGGCCGCGGCGGTGATCTCGTCGGGGGTGAGGGCGCGGATGATCGAGCGGTATCGCCGGAGGTAGTCGTGGCCGAGTTCGTGGAAAACGATGTCTCCGGCGGTCGCGGCCTGGCTGCCGCTGGTCTCCAGGCCCAGGGGCAGCGAGCCGAGGATGCTGCCGGTGGCGTCGGCGAACTCGCGCTCGGTCGGGCCACCCTCGTTGAAGCCGCGCACCTCGGCGATGATGCTCTCAATGGCCCGGTCGACGTTCTCCGGCGCCACGCCAGCATTGACCACCCAGAGGCCGAGCTGCTTGCCGGCCTGTAGCTGGGAGTAGGCGTAATAGGCCATGCCCTGGCGCTCGCGGACGCTCTCGCCCAGCCGCCCGTAGAGCCCGAAGCGCCCGATGATCAGGTTGGCGACGCTCAGGGCGTAGTAATCGTCGTGGCCGCGGTGAATCGAGGGCAGGCCCATCGCCACGTCGGCCTGGCTCTTGCCGGGCAGCGTGCCGTCCTGGCGGCGCAGCTCGGCCGGCGGCTCGACCGGCGGGATCTCGATCGGCGGCGGCGCGCCCTGCCAGTCGCCGAAGTGCTTGGCGACCAGCGCGACCGCCTCGTCGTGCTCGATGCCGCCGGCCGCGGCGACGATGGCGCCCTCCGGCTTGAACGTGGCCGCGTGGAACTCGGCCAGCGCCGCGCGGTCGATCGCCGCGACCGACTCCGGCGTCCCCGAGGCGCGCTTGTGGAAGGGATGGCCCGGCGGGTAGACCATCTCGCGCATCGTGCGGTTGGCCATCGCGCGGGTGCTGTTCTCGGCCTGGCGCAGGCCGGAGAGCATCTGGGCGCGGACGATCTCGATCTGATCTTCAGGGAAATCAGGTTGACGTAATGCTGCGGCCAGATAGCCCAGGACCGTGTCGGCATCGGCGCGCAGGGACTTGGTCGTGCCGTCGATCGTTAGCCGGCCGGCCCCGAAACCGAGCGTAGCGCCCAGCCCGTCCAGCTCTTCGGCGATCTGATCGAGCGTCTTGCCGGCGCTGCCGCGGCTGAGCATCGCGGTCGTGAAGTTCCCCAGGCCGGGCAGCTCGCCGTCCAGCGCCGTGCCGGTCATCAGCCGCACCTGAAAGACGGCGACGTCGCTCTGCACGTCGAAGTCCCCGTCCAGCGACACCACGCGCATGCCGTTGTCCAGCCGCGTCTCGCGGACCAGCGGCATCTCCTGGGACACGGCACCCTGTCCTCGTTCGTCAACCATTCGTCAGCCTCGTTCTCGGAAGTCGCGGTCTCTGTCTCGTCGGGTCGGTGGGCGGCACGTCGGCCTCAACTGGGGACCAACCAGCCGACGGTGCGGCGCAGCGGCGAGAGGTAGCTCTGGGCCACTCGCTGGACGTCCGCGGCCGTCACCGCCTCGATCTCATCGATGTAGGTGTCGGGGTCGCGCTGCGGGGCGACCATGGCGAGCGAGCCCAGCCAGTAGGCCTGGCTGGTGACGCTCTCCTGGGCGTAGGCCCACTGCGCCTGGAGCTGGCGGATGGCCCGCGCCAGCTCGGCGTCGCCGACCGGCTCCTGTTGCAGCCGCTCGATCTCCTCGTTCACCAGCCGCTCGAACTCTTCCGGTTCGGTGTCCGGGTTCAGCGTGGCGCTGACCGAGAAGAGGTAGGGATCGATGGTGAGTGCATGAGACGTGCCGGCGCTGGCGGCTAGCCCGGTTGAGACGAAGCGGCGGTAGAAGCGCGACGAGCGGCCGAGGGTGCCGCCGGCGCCGCCGAAGGAGAAGGGCCGGCCGCCGGAGAGCAACGCGTCGAGCACGTTCAGCGCCGCGACGTCGGGGTGGCTGGCCGCCGGGGCGTGGTAGGCCATCATCATCACCCGGTTCGGGGCCGGGCGGTGGACGGTGACCCGGCGCTCGCCCTGCGGCTCCGGCTCGACCGTGCGCACCGCCGGGATGTGCGGCGAGGGCGGGATTTCCCCGAAGTGCTGCTCGATGCGCGCGATCGCATCGTCCGGATCGACGCTGCCGACCAGCACGGCGACGGCGTTGTTTGGCCGGTAATAGGTCTGATAGTGACGGAAGAGATCGTCGCGGGTGATGGCCTGCAGGTCGGAGAGGTGCCCGATGACGCCCTGGCCGTAGGTGTGCGCGCGGAAGGCGGCCGCGTTGACCTCCTCGCTCAGGAAGAAGGTCGGCTGGTTCTCGTTGCCCTGGCGCTCGGAGCTGATCACCGTGCGTTCGCTGGCGACCTCCTCCTCGTCGAAGCGGGCGTTGATCATGCGGTCGGACTCGATCTCCAGGGCGAGGTCGAGTTGGTCGATCGGCAGCGTCTCGAAGTAGGTGGTGTAGTCGATCCAGGTGAAGCCGTTGAGGGTGCCGCCGGCGGCCGAGACGCGGCGGAAGATCTCGCCGGCCGGCAGGCGCTCGGTGCCCTTGAAGAGCATGTGCTCGACCCAGTGGGAGATGCCGGTGATGCCGGGCACCTCGTTGCGTCCGCCGACGCGGTACCACACCCAGAAGGATGCGATCGGCGCGCCATGCTTGGGCCGGATCATCACGGTCAGGCCGTTGTCCAGTTCGTGGCGGATCAGCGGCGCGGCCGTTGGAGCGATATCTAGATTCATCTCGATTCCCCGTTGCCTGTACGTCAATCCGGGGAGAGTGTGCCATGAATGAGGGAGCAGGGAAGAGGGAACAGGGATTAGGTTGTAGGTTGTAGTTCGTAGGTTGTAGGGAAGACAGTAGAGCCCTCACCCCCCAGCTCACGGTCCAGAGGGCACTCCTCTCCCGGATACCCTCTGGGCCATTGGCAGAGTGCGAGGTACTCGCACAGCGGGCCGCGGGTGAGGGCCGCTCCGGAAACTGGTCTCTCCATCGCTAGCTCAACCCCTCTAAAGGGGGAGCCCCTCCCTCACGCCCGCAAGCGGGTGCGCGGAGGGAGGGGCTGGGCGAGGGAGTTCTCCCCCCTATCCGTCGCTTGTGTCGATCGTGCAGCCGAAGCCGATGAGATCGGGGAACGCCTCTATGACTTCCATGCCGGTGTTGGCCGCTTCCAGTGCTTCCACGCTGTCCTGCGTGATACCGATCCCGTTTTCAGTATTCACCTCCAGGTTCAACGTCGAAGCCGGGTTGGCGGTGTTGCCGGTGATGTTCACGCAGATGAAGCCGAACTGCTGGTCGACGATGATTGCCGGGGCCAGGTTTCCGTCGGCGTCAGTGCCGGGATGCAGCGTATTGGACTGGGCATCCAGGTGGTAGGTTCCATCGTCCCTTTCGCCGATGAGGATAGCGGGCGCCCCTTCACCGAGCCGGTCGCCACCATTAGCGCCGTTTCCGCCTCTGATGGTCGAGTTGATGATCGTGGCGTCATCATCTTCGACGAAGATGCCCTCGCCGCCGTGACCGCCCCAGGAGACGCCCGGGCCGCCGTTGCCGCCGGTGACGGTCATGTTGGTCGCGTAGAGCGAGCAGCCGCAAAGGTTGAGGGTGATGCCGCGGCCGCCGTCGCCGCCGTCCTCTATGGTGCCCTCGCCGCCGTCGCCGCCGGTCACCGTAGAGTCAACGAAGTGGGCTTCAACATCTACGCCGAAGAATCCGTCGCCGCCAAAGCCGCCCAGGTAGAGGCCGCTCCCGCCATCAGCGCCGGCGAGCGTGGCGCCTTCACTCAGCGAGAATCCCCCGGCGATCAGGTAGACCCCAAAGCCGCCAGCGCCGCCTGCGCCCCAGAACTCGGCATCTCCAGCGTCACCGCCCGGGCCGCCCGAGATGATCGAGCCCCCGCGGACATCCACCAGCGCTATGTCCGCTTCGATGCCGTCGCCACCGTCGCCGCCATCCACGCCCATTGAACCGCCGGCGCCGCCGGTGACCTCGGACTCGCCATCAACGGTCAGCCGCCCGAGATATATTCTGACGCCAGGGCCGCCGTCGCCTGAGTACTCAGGTTCTCCCTCAGTGATGGCGTTGCCGGCGTCACCTCCGGTGACCTGCGAGCCGTTGTCGATGGTGATGTCCGTGAAGAAGACCCCGGTGATCCCCGCGCCGCCGTCGCCGCCGCCCCAATAGTCGTCGCTGTCGCTGCCACGTCCTCCGGTGACCACGGAGTTGCTGACCGACAGCGCCGTCAGCGCCGGGAACTCTTCCGGCGGGTCCGAGACTTCGCCGAGCAGGCTGCTCCGCGAGGATACCGGGCTGCCGCTGTAACCGAGCGCGATGCCGGTGCCACCCTCCGCGCTATAGGCGTCGGCTTCTTCTTCGTCAACATAGCCGCCGTCGCCCCCGGTGACGGTCGAGTCGGTCACGTTGATTTCCAGCACAGGCGCAGACTCGAAGAATGGGGAGCCAGGGCCCTGGAGCGCGCGATCCTCACGGTTCGCGCGTTCTGCGAAGAAGTGGCCCTGGAGCGCGCGGCCGTCGAGGTCCGCTGCACCGTATCCGAACCCGCAATCCCAGCAGTAGTACACGCCTTCGCCCCCGACGCCGGCGTCCCACACGCCGGAGCCCCCGTCACCGCCGTGGATCTCCGCGTCGGCGATGTCGATAGCCTTACGGATCGGAAGCGGATCCGGAGGGGCCGGAATGCCCTGCAGGCTCGATCTCTCAGAGAGAGGCTCTACAGGGAGCAGGGATACCATGACGCCTGAACCACCGTAGCCGCCGTAAGCTCCGGATCCAGCCTCGCCGCCGGTGACGACCGTCGCGTCACGAATTGACAGCAGCGTCGCGGTCTCATCGGGGCCAGCGAGTGCGCGGCCATCGGTGATACCGGCCCCGAGTTCCAACGGCGCACTGAAGACGACTGAGATACCAGGAGCGCCCCAGCCGCCCGAGCCACCAGAATCGACGGACGCTTCGCCGCCGTTCCCGCCGGTAAGGGTCGAATCGGTCACTGTGATGAGCGGATCGACCGGCGGGACGCCGTTCCCGAGCAGGGACGAGTCGCCCGAGTAGGCAGGGATCGATTCCAGCCAGGCGATGGCCGGGCCGCCATCGCCACCATACCAACTGCCATAGCCGCCGTTGCCGCCGATGATCTCGGAGCCGTCCGTGATGGTCAGCGCGGCGTTGATCGCGCCGATAGCGGGACCGCCAAAGCCATCGGAATAGCCATCGAACTTTTCGCCGCCAGCGCCGCCAGCGATGAGCGAATTGGAGACGGAGATCGTGGAAGCAGGCGTCGGAACGGGATCCTCAGATTCGTTCATCGATATGATGCCCAATCCGCCAACTCCGGCTTTTTCGCCACCGTCGCCGCCGTAGACGTTAGAGTCGATGACCGTGAGCGTCGAGAAATCCACCTGGATGCCGTTGCCGCCGCCGTTTTCCTCCTCGCCGGCATCCAGCGAGACGCCACCGCCCTCGATCTGGGAGTCAATGACCGTCACGTCGCTGTCGCGCGCTTCGATACCGGAGCCCGCGATGAACCAGAAACTACCGGGTTCCTCTGTCAGCGTGCCGCCACGCACGTAGCTGTGGCGGATGGTCAGCTGGGCATCCTCCGCAATCACGCCGGGCTGCGCGTCCATGAGAGTGGTGCTGTCGCTGCCGTAGACGTACGTGTTGTCGAGCACCACATCGTCGGCGCCCGAGACGAGCACGCCTGCGGAGGTGTCCGGG
>DATGQR010000346.1:0-2681 GCA_035304105.1 Thermomicrobiales bacterium
GCCGCCCGGTCTCGGGATCGACCTCCAGCACCGTCGCGCCGGTGGCGCGCAGGTCGCGGACCAGCCGGGCCTCTTCCAGCTGGCCGGTTTCGAACAGCCGCAGGATGCGCCCCGAGTGCCGCGCGGGCGTCGCCCAGCGGAAATCGTACCAGAGCGCGCGGGTGCATGACTTGCCGATGAGCGAGGCTCCGAGGTGGTCGCGGAAGCCGTCGCCCTGCCGCGCCTCGTAGGAGGCGTAGATCGCGGAAAGGGTCGGCGTCGGGGGTTCGGGAAGCTCGGCCATCAGCACGCCTCCTCCCGCTCGAGCCGCGCCCGCGCCTCCGCCATCACGGCGGTCCAGTCGGCGCTGTCATGGCGTTCGCGCAGGACGGCGATGATCGCGTCCTTGAGCCGCTCGCGCCGGCGGCGGCCGCCCTGACGGGCGACGATCTCGGCGCGCTCGCGATTGAGGTGGCGCAGGGCCGTGCGCGCTCGGTGAAACCAGTCGGGGTCGATCGGCTTCGCCGTCCGCTGCCGCGTGAGATCCGCGGTCGCGATCTGCGTGCGGATCTTCGCAATGGCGTCCTCGATCTCGATCAGGCGCCTTGTGTCGTCAGGCAAGCCGGGGGTGTTCGCGGCCGCGCAGGCCGCGTCGGTGGTATTGGTCATGGTTTGTCTCTCAGGTCTGGCGATGTGCGGGCCGCGAGCCGTGTCTCAGCTCGCGGCGGCCGAGGGCGTCAGCTCTTGCGGTTCCAGGGCGCGGTGGCCGGGCGGGCGGGCGCCGACTGGGCGGGCGCGCTGGCCGGCTGCGTCGCGGCGGGCTTGGGCGGGGTCGCCTGGGCCGGGGCCTCCGGCACCAGGTAGCGGATCGTGTTGCGCTCGCCGTAGCCGTCCTTCGGGGGCTTCACCCCGACCTGGATCGTCATCGGGATCAGGTGCAGGTCCTCGCTGTCGTTCACCTGAAGCTTGCCCGTGGCGTGACAGATCGCCGACAGCGTGCGCTGCGCGATCTCCACCGTGGTGGGGTTGGCGTTCACCAGGTTCAGCTGGTCGAAGATCTTGCGCCCCTTGTGCGGCCCCTCGAGGATGTCGAGCATCAGCCAGAGATACTGCCCCATCCCGTTCCTGGTAACGCGCATCTCGCTCTCGACGATCTGGGCGCGATACTTGCCCGCAGGCAGGATCTCGTATGCGGTGGTGGGCTCGATGCCGGTGGCGTCAAAGGCGGTGTCGAAACGTGCCATCGTGTTGTCCTTTCAGTCGCAATCAGTCGGATTGGGGCATGGCGGCCAGGAACTCCGACCAATCGAGAGGCAGGGTTTCCGGCAGGCCGTAGCGGTTCTTGGCGAGGAAGGCGGGGCGCTCTTCGGTGTGCATGACGCGCGCACCGGACCCGAGCGCCCGGGTCACGCGTCTGTTGAAGCCGACGTCGGACTTGCTGACCGAGATCCGGTAGTTGGCAAAGAGCACCACGTCCGAGTGCTCTTGCAGCAGCGCAGACGCGCGGGCCTGCAGCTTGATCACGTACCGGTCGTAGGGTTCGTGCTCGGGGCTGTCGAAGCGCCTGATGTCGGTGTGGGCGATCTGGATGACCGCCATGCCCTTGCGGTCGCGGAGCGCGTTCAGGCGGTCGATGTATTCGCGCCAGATGGTCAGCGCTTCGGCGTAGCCCTTGCCGAAGCCCGGGCTTTCGATCGACTGCCAGCCGTTGCGCCGGCAAGTCTCGGCCCAAATCAAGGGCTCCAGCCAGTCGACGCTGTCGACGACAACCGTGGAATAGGCGTGGTCCTCGTCGAGCAGGGCGTCGAGCGCCTCGGCGACCTCGGCGTAGCTCGTCGCCAGCGGGAAGTGCGGCACCTGCAGCTTGCCGAGACCGTCCTCGGTGAGAACGAACACCGGCGCGTCGGCGGACGCGGCGAAGGTGGACTTGCCGATGCCGGCGACGCCGTGGATCAGCACGCGCGGCGGGCGCAGCACCGTCGATGTTTGCAGGGATGCGAGCGAGATGGCCATCAGCGCGCCTCCTCGCCGAGCAGCAGCCGGAACTTGGGCTTGGCCGTCCGGACCGTGCGCGCGGGCTCGAACACCTGGCGGATGTCCGTGGGCCAGGCGGTGTACTTCCGCTCGGGGACGCTGAACGCAATGTCGACGTACTCGGCGGGATCGGCGCCATCGGCCCGGATGCGCTCGACCAGATCGGCGAGCATTGCCTGGTCCCAAACGACCCGCTTGGGAAGCTCGGCGACCACGGTGACCGGGCCGTCCTGCAGCCGGATGGTGCCGGTGTCCTTGCCCTCCGCGCGACGCGCCTCCTGCGCCTGCTCGCCGTACTTCAGCGCGATGGCGCCGTCGAGCCAGTCGCAAAGAGACTTTGCGGCGCGCAACCGCTCGTCGGCGTCCTGCTTCAAGAGCGCCAGCTGATCGCCCGGCAGCGCGGCGATCTCGCCGACAGGCATGGTGGTCAGATTGTCGAGGGTGATGCGGTTGGGGATCGTCATGGCCACCCCCCTTACGCCAGCTTCACCTTGGGCTTGTCGGCCGTGCTCGAGCAGTGCCGGTTCGCCTCGTAGGCCTCGACATCCTCGAGCCGATATACGACCCGGCCGCCGATCTTGATGAAGGCAGGGCCTTCACCCGTCCAACGCCAGCGCTCCAGCGTGCGCGGGCTGATCTTCCATCGAGCTGCAAGCTCGACCTGGTTG
>DATGQR010000347.1:0-5063 GCA_035304105.1 Thermomicrobiales bacterium
CAGGATCGAGACGACCGCCAGGATCAGCGGAAGCCCGGCCGCGACCAGGGCGCCGAAGACGACGATCAGCACCAGGATAGCGATGCCGATACCGATCATCTCGCCGCGCTGCAGGGTCTCTTCGGCAGCGTGGGAGAAGGCGCTGTTGAGACTCGCGCCGCCGACCGTGCGCACCTCGAAGCCGGCCGTCGCGGTCGCCTCATTCTCGATCAGGGCCAGGAAGTCCTTGGAGTTGTCGACCGCCTCGTCGGGGTCGCCAGCCAGCGTGACCAGCAGCATCGAACCGTGACCGTCGCGCGAGGCCATCGACGGCGCGTCGGTCTGGTAATAGCTGGCGACGGAGGCGACGTCATCGAGCGCGCCGATCTCGGCGGCGAGCGACTCGACGTAGGCGCGGAACTCCGGCTGGTCGACGGTGAGGCTGTCGGAGGTCACGATGACGTATTCCTCGGCAGGCGTCTCGACGCCACCGTTGATACGCTCTTCGATCAGCTCCTCAGCTTCGATGGATTCGAGGCCGGCCGTCGTCTCGGCCTCCTGGGTCAGCGCATCGCCGAGCCAACCGGTGGCGATGACGAGTGCCAGGATCAGCGTTGCGACCCAGGCGATGAGGGTGATCCACGGATGTCGCGCGCTGCGGTGCGCCAGCGTGCCCGTGATGCCTTGCGGCTGCATCATGAAACCTCCCTTGGTTTCACGCCGTTTGTTCCCGAGCCCCGTTGCTCGGCTTGGTTATCATGCGCCCACCCGGGCCTGGACACATGATCCATTCGTTGATTTGGCGGTTTATTTCTAGCCGTCCCGGCAGCTGGCGGCACTGTATCCGGGCAACCGCTTATGTGGTGTACGTACGAACTCCGTGCTATTCTCTGGGCGAACTCAATGCGCGTACCTACGCGGCATCGCACGTCGCTTACCACTCCTGGGGGAGTCCCGATGTCCACACGACCTCGCGCCCATCGAGCTCCGCGCCGCAGCGTAGCTATCCTCCTCGCCGCCCTTTTGACGCTGCTGAGCTTCGTACCGGCACTCGGCCAGGCGGCGTCAGAAACGCCGGCGCTGGCCGCGGATGGCCCGGCCGACGGCATGCTGCTGGTCATTCAACCGTCGCCCGGCGGCGTGCCACCAAACAGCCTGCAGCGCATCTACCCCGACGAGACCGGGCTTGCCACCGTCGCCTTCGACGAGCCGCTGGACATCCGCCGCGCGCTGCTCTCCCCAGACGGCAGCGAGATCGCCATGTACGTCATCACGTCGGGCAATGTCGGGCGGATCTATATCAGCTCAGCCGATGGCAAGCGGCTGGACATGCTGCCGGTCGACGCGACGCACATGGGCCTCGAGGACTGGCACCCGGGCGGTGAAGAGCTGCTCGTCTGGCACTTCACCGGCGGCCAGTACGACCTCAAGCGGCTCGACCGCTCCGGCGGGCTCACCGCGCTGACCAACACGCCGGGGATCAACGAGCGCAACGGCCGCTGGGCGCCCGACGGCGCGCGCTTCAGCTTCACGGCCCCCGGGCTCAACGGCCAGGACGACGTCTTCGTCCAGGCAGTCGGCAGCACGGCCGTGAACATCACCAACTCGCCGGAGAGCGAGGGGGCGGCAGAGTGGTCGCCGGCCGGCAACCGGCTGCTCTACGCGCGCGCCGGGAATTTGATCGTCTCCGACGTCAGCGGCGCCAACCCACGGCTCCTGAGCCCGCGCGCGGCGCTGCTCTCCTACGGCTGGTCGCCCGGTGAGGTCATCTATGCCTCGGACGTGGACGGCGCGGTCTCGACCGCTCCAGACGACGGCAGCGCGCTGACCGGCCTGCTCGACCTGGAGACGAATGCCTGGGTCAGCGATTGGGGCGCGGCCTGGACCGCCCCGCTGCGGGTACTGCCCGACCGCATCAGCCTCTCGGTCGAGCGCGGCGCGCCGGACCCGGCCCCGATCACCGTGCTGGTCAACTCGGAGGACTTCGTCACCCCGTGGACGGCGTCGAGCGGCGCGAGTTGGCTGACGGTGACACCGGTCTCGGGACAGACCTCCGGTGAGATCGCGGTCAGCCTGAAGACGTCCAATCTACAGTCCGGCCTCTATGCCGCGCCGATCACCTTCCTACCCGGGCCGAAGACGCTCAACGTCACCCTGGCGGTCAACGAGCCGGGCACCGGCGGTAACCTGACAGTCGCCCCGGGCCAGCTGACCTTCTACGCGACGCAGGGTGAGAGCAATCCGCCCCCGCTGACGCTCTCGGTTAGCTCGATCGGCTCGGTCGTCAACTGGGTTGCAAGCGAATCCGCCGATTGGCTCTCAATCAACCCGGTAGGCGGCTCCACGCCCGACACCGTGACCGTGGCGGTCAACACCAGCGGGCTCGCGCCCGGCCATCATGAGACGGTCATCGGCTTCGAGCCGGGCGGGATTCAGGTGCCGGTGAACCTGGAGCTGTACGCCAGCTCCGGCCAAGCTGGACTGCAGCTGGTTCCGACGATCCTGAACTTCGACGTGTACGACGGCCAGCCGCCGGCCCAGCAGCTGACGATCCAGCACCCCGGCGGCGACAGCGTCGCCTGGACGGCAGTGGCCAGCGCGAACTGGCTGCGGCTGTCGAGTTACAGCGGCACGACCCCGGCAGTCGTCGACGTCACGGTCGACCCAACCGGCCTGCCGGCTGGCACTTACACGGCCACGATCACGACCGGTCAGGCGACGGCCACCGTCAACCTGACCGTCCATTCGGGAGCTCCGCCGAGCGGCGACCTGATCGTCACGCCGGGCACGCTTCAATTCGCGGCCATCGACGGGGGCGGCGAGCCGGGGGTGAACGATGTGCTGATCTCCAGCGCCAGCGGCCAGCCAGTCAACTGGACGGCGACGGCGTCCGAGCCCTGGCTGATCCTCAGCGCCACCAGCGGAACGACCCCGGCCACGCTCAAGGCGCGCGCCGACGTGACTGGGCTGTCGCCGGGGACGCACCGGGCCACGCTCACGATCGGCGACCAGACGATCCCGGCCGTCTTACATCTCATCGAGGGCGCCACGCCGTCACCGGAGTTCTACGTAGAGTGGTCGCGCCAGGACCTGCCGGTCGACGTCGGAGCGGTGAACCGCACCTGGCTGTGGGGACCTGGCCCGAAAGGCACGACGACCGAGCCCTACGCCGAGGCCCCCGGTGGCAGGCGAGTAGTCCAGTACTATGACAAGTCGCGCATGGAGGTCACCTATCCCGACGCCGACCCGGACGGTGAGGGCTGGTACGTCACCAACGGCCTGCTGGCCTATGAGCTGATTACCGGGCAGCTGCAACTGGGCGACAACCTGTTCCTCGAAGGCACGCCGGCCTACATCCCGATCGCCGGCGACCACGACGACACCACCGGCCCGCGCTACGCAACTTTCAGCGGCCTGCTCGACGCCGCGCCGTTACCCGACGGCAGCGTCGTCACCCAGGTCGTCGACGCGGACGGCAACGTCACCAGCGACTCCCGGCTGGCCGCGTACGGCGTCACCGTCGGCGCGCCCGACCCCACCACCGGCCACACCGTTGCCTCCGTCTTCAACGACTATCTCCGCAGCGAAGGGCTGATCTGGGACGGCGTCGAATTCACCCAGGGGCCGCTGTTCGAGCCCTGGTTCTTCGCCACCGGCCTGCCGGTGACCGAGCCCTACTGGGCGCGCGTCAAGCTGCGCGGCGTGGTGCAAGACGTGCTGGTGCAGTGCTTCGAGCGCCGCTGCCTGACCTACGCGCCATCGAACCCCGAGGGCTGGCGGGTCGAGCAGGGCAACGTCGGGATGCACTATTTCCGCTGGCGCTACGAGCGCCCGGATTGAAGTTCTCGTACCGGGACGCCTGCGGCCGCCACCGGAAACCTGGGTCGGTCGGCACCGTAGGGGTGGAGCCTGTCTCCACCCGGTAACGATATCGGCCACAAACGCGGGTGGAGACAAGCTCCACCCCTACGTTATGTTGAAGATCTAGTCTCTTCTAGGGGAAGCAACTCAGGCAGCATCGGCCGCGGCTTCGGGGCGCTTGAAGGCCTCGTCGAAGCGCCCCATAACGAGCTCGTAGGTGCGCTCGCTGACTTCGGGGAGCCAGCCGCCGAGCGCCTGACGGGCCTCGTCGAAGCCCTGCTGGACGGCCTTCTGCAGCCGCTCCTTCATCTCCGGATCGCCGCCGCTGATCTCAGCCACAAAGCCGATGATGCGGTCGGCGACGGCCGCGGCGCTCCACTCGCCGCCGTCAGCGATCGCGGCCTGGGCATCCTCGACGCTCATCTCGTCCCAGATGGCGCCCTTCAGCTCGATGCCCTGCTGCTCGAAGAGCTGGCGCACGTAGTCCTTAATCGCCGCCACCTGGTGGGCATCCCTGGAGATCGAGACGCGCGTCGTCGGGGCGGAGCCGGTACGCGGCTCGGGACCTTTCGGGCGCAGCGGCGCGGTGTCCTGGTAGGACCGGGCAAGCGCGCCGGGGCGCTCCGGGCCAACGTGAATGCCGTGGGCGAGCTGGGACATGCGATGGGCGTCCTTCCAAAGCGAGGGCTGATCGTACTCATACGATCATCGACCGCGCTCGCGGAAACTTGACGCCCACCGCCTCCTCGCGTTGACCCCGGTTCGGGCTGCTCTCTACACTTGCCGGGGCCGGCGCGCGCCGGCTCGCGTCGTACTGGCGACGCGAAATCTGAAAAGCCGAGGACGGGCACGATGTTTCGCGACATTCGCCGCCGCATGACGACCCGCGACTGGCTCTTCTACGCCCTGATGGTCGCCGCAATTGCCCCGGCGACGTATCACATCGTCAACAACCGCGCCGTCAACGGCATCCTGATCATCATCTTCGGGATCGGCCTCGGCAGCGTGGTTCGCTTCCTGATGATCATGGATCCCGACCGTGACCCGGTCGATGATGACGACTTGGACTACTACCGATGATCGCCGCCCGCGCGGCCAGGAGTGATGCGTGACCGGCGGCCAGAGCTCGTCGTTCGATACGCTCTACGTGATCGTCACCGGGGCGGGCACGGCCCGGCGCATGCCGGCGATCATCGAGCGGCTGACTGAGCGCTTCGAGCAGG
>DATGQR010000348.1:0-3282 GCA_035304105.1 Thermomicrobiales bacterium
GGATCTGCATCAGGCAACCGGGGTTGTCGGCCACGATGGCGTGGGCGCCGGTCTGCTCGGCGTTGCGTAGCTTCTTGGCCAGGATCGCCGCGGACACTTGCGGGTAGTCGACCGAGAAGGAGCCACCAAAGCCACAGCAGACGGCGGAATCAGCCATCTCGCGCAGTTCGATGCCCAGCACCTCGGTGATCAGTTTCCGGGACGTCGCGCCTAGCCCCAGCGCGTTGTGCGACTGACAGGCGTCGTGGTAGGTGACGGCGCTGATATCGCCCTGGCCCGGCGCTCCGAAATCCTCGCCCTTGATCTGGGCCACCTCGACCAGGAAGCGGGTGAACTCGATCATCCGCGCCGCCTGTTTGTCGACCCTGGCCAGCCAGTCGGGCTCGTCGCGGAAGAGCGCGCGGTAGTCGTCGACGATCGCCGCAAGGCAGCTCGTCGTGTTGGTGACGATCCAGTCGGCCTGCACGCCTTCGAGCATGCTGATCGTCTGCTCGGCCATCTTGCGGCCGTGTGCGCGGTCGCCCATGTTGAGCGCCACCAGCCCGCAGCAGTGCTGGTTCTGAGGGAACTCCACCTTGCAGCCACAGGCCGCCAGCACGCGCAGGGCCGCCTCGCCCATCTCCGGGGCCAGCCGGTCGATCATGCAGCCCGGGAAGTAGGCGACGGTGAGTCCCTTCGCCTGGCTGGAGGGCAGGACGGCAGCCGGCGCATTGAGCAGGCCATTGCTGGCGACGCGCTTGCGGAGCGGGTTCGTGACCGGCGCGCGGAGGTGGCGTCCGGTGGTCATGGCATCCGGCGCCAGGGGGATATTACGGATGATGCCGTCGTCGCCAGCGATGACGCTGGCTGCCCGGGCCGCCAGCCCGGCCCAGCGCTGGCCGCTGGACGGCTCGCTCCAGCGGGCGACGGCCATCTCCTTCAGGCGCGGCAGGCCATACTGCTCGGCGACCCGCTCGCGGACGTTCATGATCAGCCGGGGGATCGGGATCTCGGCCGGACAGACCGTCTCGCAGGCATTGCAGGAGACGCACAGGCTCTGCGGCCCGGCAGCGTGCTCCAGCCCGTGGTGCATGGCCGTCATGATCAGCCCGATCGGGCCGGTGTAGATGTGGCCGAAGAGGTGGCCGCCGACGATCTGGTAGGGCGGGCAGACGTTCGAGCAGGCCCCGCAGCGGATACATTGCAGCGCCTCGCGCAATTCCGGGTCCTCACGCGCCGCCCAGCGGCCGTTGTCGAGCAGGATGATGTGGACCTCGCCCGGGCCGTGGACGCCGGTCGCCAGGGTCAGTTCGATGTCTGCCGTGCGACTGGGACCGGTGATGAAGCTGACATAACTCGTGATCTTTTGGCCGGTGCCGGAGCGCGGGAGGACCTTCAGGATGTCGGTCGCGTCGTCCAGCGTCTCGACGATCTTCTCGACGCCCAGGATGGCGATGTGGACCGGCGGCAGGGTCGTCACCAGCCGGCCGTTGCCCTCGTTGCTGACGATCACCAGCGTGCCGCTCTCGGCGATAGCGATGTTCGCGCCGCTGATGCCGATGTCGGCGTTGACGAAGTCGTCGCGCAACAGCTTCCGCGCCACGCGCACCAGCGGCTCGACCTCGGCCGGCAGCGCTTCGCCGGCCCGCTTCGAGAGCAGCTCGGCGACCTGCTCGCGGGTGACGTGGATGGCCGGAGCGATCAGGTGCGAGGGCGTGTCGCCAGCGAGCTGGATGATGTACTCGCCCAGGTCGGTTTCGACGACCCGCATCCCGGCTTCTTCGAGGGCGTGGTTGAGGTGAATCTCCTCGCTGACCATCGACTTGCTCTTGACGATCAGCTTCGCGTCGTGCTGCCGGGCGATGTCGAGGACGATCCTGCGGGCGTCTTCGGGCGTCGCGGCGCTATGCACCTGCGCGCCGACCGCTTCGGCCTCGCGGGTGAAGCGCTCGACCAGCTCGGGCAGCTTGTCTAGCGCGCGCTGCTTGAGGTCGCGCACGCGCCGGCGCTTGCCCGGGAAATCCTGGCCCTCGAATGCGGCCAGCCTGCGCCGCCCGAACTCCGGTAGGGCTCGGTCGAGCGCCGTCGCCAGGTCCTTATCGGCGACCGCCGCGTCGACGCGCTTCTTGAAGAGCTTTCGGTCTGGTTTGCCGGGTGCCGCCGTCGCCATCGTTGTCCTATCCAGTGCCGCAACTCCGCGCTCGCATCCTACCACCGCGCCGGAGCCAACTCGCCGCGAGTCTTAAGGCGAAACGATGGGAGCTACCGCCCCCGCGTCACCCGAACCGCGAAGGCGCGGGTGCCGCCTGTGCGCGCCAGATCGATAACGATGGCCAGGGTCCAGGCCGCGCTGGCGGCGGACCACTCCGGCAGCGTGACCGACAAACACTGGGGAGCCGGGGTCAGGGTGGCAGTGACCGGCGCCTCGGCCGGAATCTCGATCGCGTACTCCGAGGAGGCCGGCACGAGCGGTCCGAATTCGAATGGGCCGGTGTTCAGGTGCTGGAGCCGGGCGAGGAGATCTGCGTCGCCGCCTGTCTGGAGCAACCCGCTGTCGAACGCGATCATTGCGTTGGTTCTGCCCGCTGGGACGATGTTGAACCAGTTGAGCCCGGAGATGAGGTCCCAGGCAATAGGCTCGCCGATCGCCGGCAGCGAACTCGCCGTCACCTGCAGGCCGGACAGCTCGACGGTACCGAAGCGGCCCAACGCGTCCGCGAAGCACTGAACCAGGGATGGCAGCGCCTGGGACGGCTCGATGCCCGGTTCCAGCCCGACCTGCACCCAGCCGATGCGCGCCGTGCCATTGCTGGCGCTCAGTTCCGCCTCGTGCAGCCCCCAGAGCGCCGGGCGGGGGCGCGTGTTCTGGCCGGACGAACTGCTGCCCAGCGGGGCCGACCAACCTAACAGCTCCGCGCGCGCCCTGAAGATGCTGTAGAGGTCTTCCTCGTCGCTGGCCAGGCCCGCCCGGCCAGTGTCACGCGTGAGACGCCCGAAGGCCTCGACGAAGAGCACCCCGACATGGGGTGCTCCCGGGAATGCGGCGAAAGAACCGGCTGACATCGACTGCCCCTCCATCTCCCGGTCGTCGTCCGGCTGGCGGGCGACCGCGCTCGATTCAATCGCTGGGCTCGCGCCTGTCACGATCTTATCGAGCGCGGCGCCCTGCTATCGACGGAGGAGCAGCGGTTGGTGACTAGCGGCCGTCCTGGTCCCCGCCGTCGTCGCCCCCGTCGCCGCCATCGGACTGGCCGCCGGTGTCGTGGCGCTGATTGACCCGGTAGATGTTGTCTGCGTCCGTCG
>DATGQR010000349.1:0-8246 GCA_035304105.1 Thermomicrobiales bacterium
GCGCCCTTTCGTCACCGCCCGGGCCGAGCGCCCGCGCCAGGAAGACCGGCGTGGATGCGCGCTCTCGCAGCTCGCTCGCGACCTGCTTGGCTTCGTCCGCAGCGGCGTGCCAGCTGAAGAGCGACGGTCCCGCGCCGCTCAGGGCAACGCGCCCGGTGACGTCGCGCAGGAGATCGCTGAGCGCGGCGGCTCGCGGATAGCTGAAGACTTGACGGGCGAAGGCGTTCGGGAGTTCCGCGGGGAGCTCCGGCGACCCAGACCGAAGCCGCGCTGCCAGTGCCTCCACGCGCCCACCCGACGAGAAGTCGTCCGGGGTGAGGCGCGAAAAGAGGGTGGCCGTCTTGCGCTCAATGCGCAGCTCCGGCACGACGATGACGAACCACCATGCTGGTGTCGGGAGTGGTTCCAGGCGGTCGCCGATACCGCGACCCAGCGCGGTGCCGCCGTGCAGGAAGAAGGGCACGTCTGCGCCGAACGCTCGCGCCCGGGTGAGGGCGTCGAAATGGGAGTCGTCGAGGGCCGCCAGCCTGAGGGCCAGGGCCGCGTCGGACGAGCCGCCGCCCAGGCCGCCAGCGATCGGAATCTGCTTGTGGACCGTGATGCGACCGGTCCAGCTGCGCTCGGACCCAATCTCCAGGAAGGCGCGTCGGGCGATGTCGATGTCAGGCGGAATGCGCGGGTCGCCGCGGTACTCGAGCTCATCCGCCGGTTCGACGGTGAATTCGTCGTAAAGGTCGATGGCCTGGAAGATGGTGGCGAGGTCGTGGTAGCCATCGTCCCGACGGCGGAGGACCTCGAGGCCCAGGTTGAGCTTGGCGGGTACGCGGACGGTCACGCGGTTCATCGGTGTTTCGCCAGCCTAGCCGGACCGCAGCGCGCGATAGAGACGCAGCCAGTCGGCGACATCCAGCTCCTGGGCGCGGGCCTGCTGGGGGATGCCGGCGGCGTCGAATGCTGCGGTCAGCCGCTCGGCGTCGATCCCGGCGTTGGCGCTCAGGCTGTTCTTCAGCTGCTTGCGGCGCGTGCCAAACCCGGCGCGGACGAGGTCGAAGAATGGTTCGAACTCAGCTTGTGGCAGCGGCGGGTCGGGGTCGACGTCGATCTTGACGACAGCCGAGGTCACATTGGGCGGTGGCGTGAAGGCGCCGCGGCCGACCCGGAACGCGATACGCGGTTGGCCGTGGAACTGCGTGGCGACGGCCAGGATGCCCATGTCCGGCGGCCGGGCCATCATCCGCTCGGCCACCTCGCGCTGGACCATCACCGTGCAGCTCGCAGGGCGGCGCTGGGAGTCCAGGAAGCGCCTGAGAATGGCCGTAGCGACGTTGTAGGGCAGGTTGGCGACGATGGAGTAGGGTCCGTCGGTGATCTCGCTCAGATCGAACTCCAGGGCGTCGGCGTTGATGATACGGACATTGGCGGGCACGATCTGGCGCAGAGAGGCTGCCAGCGCGTCGTCCTTCTCGATGGCGACGACGGTGCGGACCCGGCTCGCAAGCTCCTCGGTGAGGATGCCCAAGCCGGGTCCGATCTCGACGACCAGGCTGTCGGGAGTCAGCCCGGCGACGTCGCAGATGCGCTCGACGATGGCGCGGTCATGCAGGAAATGCTGACCGAGCGAGCGCTTCGGATCGAGCCCCAGCTGCGCCAGGCGCAGCCGGGGCGATACATCCGATCTACTCAAGGACGATCCCCCGGCCCTCCACGACCAGGCCGATCTTCCAGGCAGGGACACCGGCATCGTGGAAAGCCGTCTCGAGGTCCGGTGCGCGCTCCGGGGCAACCGCGAGAAGCAGACCACCGGATGTTTCCGGCCCGAACAGGAGCGCGCTCAGCCACTCAGGCACGCCGGCCTCGTCGGTCACGCCGCACTCGGGCAGCGAGCGATAGTAGTCGCGGTTGCGGTGCCCGCCGCCCGGGACGCGGCCCTCGGTGGCGTAGCGCTCGGCTCCGGGCAGCAGCGGGACGCCGTTCGCGTCGATGCGCAGCCCAACGCCGCTCTTGATCGCCACCTCGGTTGCGTGGCCCATCAGGCCGAAGCCAGTGATGTCGGTGCAGGCACGCACGCCAACGGCCCGCGCCGCCCGGCTGGCGACCATGTTGAGCGTCAGCATGCTCTCGACGGCAGCCTCGACATCGCTCTCGTCTGCCGTTTCCTGCTTGAGCGCGGTGGTCACCACGCCGGTGCCCAGCGGCTTGGTCAGGTAGAGCACGTCCCCGGGCTTCGCGCCGGCCTTGGTCATCGTGTCCTGCGGGTGGATCAGACCGGTGACGATCAGGCCGTACTTCGGCTCGGCGTCGGTGACGGTATGGCCGCCGGCGATGACGATGCCCGCCTCGGCCGCCTTGTCGGCCCCGCCCTCGAAGATTCTGGTCAGAATATTGAGGTCGAGGTTGTCCGGGAAGCCGGCGACGTTCAGCGCGAAGAGCGGATCACCCCCCATCGCGAAGATGTCGGAGAGCGAGTTGGCGGCGGCGATTGCCCCATAGGTATAGGGATCGTCGACGACCGGCGTGAAGAAGTCGACCGTCTGAACGATCGCCTGATCCTCGCTGAGCTTGTAGACCGCGGCGTCGTCGCTCGTCTGCAGGCCGACGAGCAAGTTCGGATCGTGTCGTGTTGTTAGTGGGCGCAGAACCTGCGCCAGCGCGGCTGGAGCCAGCTTGGACGCTCAGCCGGCGCATGCCGAGAGCGTGGTGAGACGGATCTCGTCGCGAGTCTGCACGCCTGGCTCCTTTCCAGCTACTACACCCGAGCGACGGCGCGGCCGTAGCATGGGCGCCAATATTCGACTAGCCTAATTGAACCAGAGGATGCGCGCCCATAGTCGCCATCCTGGCAAGCTCCAATACGGGAAAGGGGTTCGGAGTGGCGACATCCACGCGGGAACTGGTCGATATCGCCCTTGAGATGGCCGGCATGGAGGAACTGCCGGCCGACAGCACGGTCTACATCAGCGGGTCGAATCTCAATCGGGTCATGTTCGGGATCGATATCGGGCCGGCCGAGCTGCTGCTGGCCCGCGAGCTGGAGTGCGACGCGGTAATCGCCCACCACCCGGCCGGCGGCGAATCGACACTGCGCTTCCCCGAGGTGCTTCAGCGGCAGATTGAGTTCATGGTCGCTCACGGGGTGAGCGAGCAGGCGGCGCGCGAGGCCGCCCAGCCGCTGATCACCGCCTCGACGATGTCGGCGCACGCGGCCAACCACGACCGCACGCCCTCCTTCGCGCGCTCGATCCGCATGCCGTTCCTCAACCTGCACCTGCCGTTGGACGAGGTCGGGCGGCAGATCATGGTGGCGACGATCGACGACCATCTGGTGAACCTCGATCGCGCCCCGCAGGTGCAGGACGCGATCGACGCGCTGATGACCTTGCCGGAGTTCCAGCGCGCGCCGACCCGCATCATGGTCCCGGTCGGCGCGTTGGATAACCCACTTGGCCGCCTCGCGGTTGTCCATGGAGCGGGCACGAACGGCGGCGCGCGGATTGCCCGGGCGTACTTCGATGCTGGGGTAGGGACGGTGCTCTATATCCACTGCGCCGGCCACGAGGTGCGCCAGCTTCAGGAGCAGGGCGGCGGTAACCTGATCGTCTCCGGGCATATTGCCAGCGACCTGGTGGGCATCAACCGTTACGTGCAGGAGCTGGAAACGCGCGGCGTGGAAGTCGTTCGCATCAGCGGCTTATAGGATGGGTGCTGCCTGGGCGCCAGCCCGTACGAACACTTGCGCGGCAGGCCCGATCCCAATAAGATACGGGTGATTAGCACTCGAACGACGCGAGTGCTAATATTTGGAACCGGATGTCCTGCCGCGGCAGGCAGTGCAAACTTTACACGAGGAGGTAGAAAAAGGTGGCACTCAACGGTCATCTGACCCCGCTCGGCGACCGCGTCGTCGTCAAGCCGATTCAGCGCGACGAGGTCACGAAGAGCGGTATCGTTCTTCCGGACACCGCCAAAGAGAAGCCGCAGCGCGGCGAGGTCGTTGCGGTTGGGAAGGGCCGCTTCGACGAGGATGGCGATCGTATCCCGATGGAAGTCTCGGTCGGCGACAACGTGCTCTTCGCCAAGTATGCGGGCACGGAGTTCAAGCTCGACGACGAGGAGTTCCTGATTCTCCAGGAGCGGGACATCCTCGCGATCGTCAACGATTAGCTTTTCCATCGGGCGCTCGCAGCCCGATTTTCACTGTGTCTTGTTGAGAATGAGGGAGGAATCACGCTGTGGCAAAGCAGCTTGAATTCAATGAGGAAGCGCGTCGTTCGCTGAAAATCGGCATCGACACGCTCGCCAACGCTGTCAAGACCACGCTGGGCCCGAAGGGCCGCAACGTCGCACTCGACAAGAAGTTCGGCGCGCCGACCGTCACCCATGACGGCGTCACCGTTGCCAAGGACATCGAGCTCGAAGATCCGTTCGAGAACATGGGCGCCCAGCTCCTGAAGGAAGCCGCGCTCAAGACCAACGACGTCGCCGGTGACGGCACGACCACGGCGACCGTGCTGGCTCAGGCCATCGTCCACGAAGGTCTGCGCAACGTCGCCGCTGGCGCCAACCCGATGCTCGTCAAGCAGGGTATCGAGAAGGCCCGCGACGCGGTCGTCGAATACCTCAAGGGCCTCGCGGTCGACGTCCAGGGCAAGGAAGACATCGCCCAGGTCGCCGCGATCTCGGCCGCCGACCGCGAGATCGGTGAGCTGATCGCCGACGTCATGGACAAGGTCGGCAAGGACGGCGTCATCACCGTCGAAGAATCCCGCGGTCTCGAGTACGAGGTCGAGTTCACCGAGGGCATGCAGTTCGACCGCGGTTACATCTCCCCCTACTTCGTCACCAACACCGAGCGCATGGAAGCCGAGCTGGAGGACCCCTATATCCTGGTGACTGACAAGAAGGTCTCCAGCGTCCAGGATCTGCTCCCGGTGCTCGAGAAGGTACTCCAGACCGGTAGCAAGAACTTCGTGATCATCGCCGAGGACGTCGACGGCGAGGCGCTGGCGACCCTGGTCGTGAACAAGCTTCGCGGTATCGTCAATGTCCTGGCGGTCAAGGCCCCGGGCTTCGGCGATCGCCGCAAGGAAATGCTCCGCGACATTGCCATCCTGACCGGTGGCACGGTGATCTCGGAAGAGGTCGGCCGCACGCTCGAGAGCACCACGCTTGAGGATCTGGGCCGCGCCCGCCGCGTTGTCTCAACGAAGGACGACACGACTATCGTCGAAGGCGCCGGCGACGAAAGCCAGATCAAGGGCCGCATCGAGCAGATCAAGAGCCAGATCGAAACGACGACCTCGGACTTCGATCGCGAGAAGCTGCAGGAGCGGCTGGCCAAGCTCAGCGGTGGCGTTGCCGTGATCAAGGTCGGCGCCGCGACTGAGACCGAGCTGAAGGAGAAGAAGCACCGCGTCGAAGACGCGCTGTCGGCCACCCGCGCGGCCGTCGAAGAGGGCCTGGTCCCGGGCGGTGGCGTGGCGCTGGTCCAGGCTATCCAGGCACTCGACAACGTCGATGCGGACGGCGACATCCTGACCGGTGTCAAGATCCTGCGCCGCGCCCTCGAAGAGCCGATGCGCGGCATCGCTCAGAACGCGGGCCTGGACGGCTCAGTGATCATCAGCGAGATCCGTCGCTTCCAGGAGGAAGGCAAGACCAACTGGGGTTACGACGTGATCCGCGCCGAGTACGGCGACATGTTCGAGCTTGGCATCACCGACCCGGTCAAGGTCACCCGCTCGGCCGTCGAGAACGCGACCTCGATTGCCGCGATGATTCTCACCACCGGCGCGCTCATCACCGACAAGCCGGAGGAGAACACCGCCATGGCCGGTATGCCGGGCGGCATGGGCGGCATGGACTACTAGTCCGCTCACTCCTAGCGACCGAACAGAGAAGATCCCCCTCGCGAGAGAGGGGGATCTTCCGTTTTCGTCCATCACTTGAATTGAGCTATTGCCACATGGCGGCTTCGTCGGAGTCCTCGGGCATGGTGGCGGGGCCGCCTGAGAAGCCCATCGGGGCGCCGTCGGCGCGCCAGCAGGCGACACCTTCCATCATCCCACTCTGGGGGTCCAGCATGATGCCGTTCATGCCGCCAGCGACCCGGAACACCGGCGCCACGACGTGCCCGCGGCGCTCCAGGTTCGCCTTCAGGGCGTCGAACTCTGGGAAACCGGATTCCAGCTCCAGCTCGGGGCCGCGGTCCCACATGCGTGGCGCTTCGACCGCCTGCTGCAGGGTCATGCCGTGGTCGATGACGTTGGAGATAGCCTGCATGACGCTTCCAAAGATGCGCACGCCGCCCGGGGTGCCGAGCGCCATGTAGGGCCGGCCCTCGCGCAGCACGAGCGTCGGGGACATCGAGGAGAGGATGCGCTTCCCGGGCGCGATCGAGTTGGTGCGTCCCGGCGTCGGATCCATCAGGTGCATGCAATTGTTGAGCAGCATGCCGGTGCCGGGCACGGTGACCTTCGAGCCGAAGCCGCCATTCAGCGTCTGCGTCGTGGTGACGACGTTGCCATCAGCATCCATCGCACAGCAGTGGGTGGTTGAGGCCGATTCCCCGTCCGGCGGCGGCGCGCCCTGATAACTCTGGGCGCGGTCCAGGCGGATCTGGGATCGGCGCTCATCGGCGTATGCTTTCGACGTGAGCCAGTCGACTGGGACGTCGGTGGTGGTCGGGTCGGCCATGTGCAGGAAGCGGTCGGCGAAGGCAATCTTCATCGCCTCGGCCAGCCGGTGAACGGTGTCCGGCGTCCCAAAGCCCATACCGGCGATGTCGTAGCCCTCCAGGATATTCAGGATCTGAATGATATGGGTGCCACCCGACGAGGGCGGGGCCATCGAGGCGATCTCGTAGCCGCGGTACGTGCCGGTCACCGGTGGCCGCTCGAAGACGCAGTAGCTGCGGATGTCGTCCATCGTCAGGATGCCGCCGTTGGCCGCCATGTCGGCGGCGATGGCCTCGCCCAACGGGCCGTCGTAGAGGTAGCCGGGGCCCTCGCGGCCGATCGCCTCAAGCGTGTCGGCGTAGTCGACGCGGACGATCGTGCTGCCGACCGGGGCCGGCTGACCACCGGGCAAGAAGATCTCGGCCGAGGCGGGGAATTTAGCCAGGTCCTCGGCGGTCATCTCGATGATGCTGTGGAGATAGGGGCTGACCTGGAAGCCCCCGCGCGCGAAGCGCACGGCCGGGGCGACCACATCGGCCAGCGAGAGGCGGCCGTACTTTTCGATGGCGGTCGCCCAGCCGAGGAGCGAGCCGCCGGTCGCGACAGCCAGGTAGCCGGTGCTATTCAGCGCGCCCTCGACATCGTTGTCCAGGCTGCCGGGGATCGGCGTGAACATGGACTCGTGGGCGGCGGCCGGGACGGTGGCGTAGTTGTCGATCGTGGTCAGCGTGCCGTCGGCCAGCCGGATATTGATGAAGCCGGCGCCGAAGATTGTCACCATCATCGGCTCGACGACCGAGAGCGCGAACATCGTGGCGATGGCCGCGTCGATGGCGTTGCCGCCCCGCACCAGCATCTCGTTCCCAGCCAGCGATGCCAGCGGGTGGTTCGAGGTGACCATCCCCTGCGTAGCGTAAGCTGGCTGTTTTCGGGTACTGCCGGACAGTCGCGGGTTGCTGCTGTGCTTCGATTGTGCTGGGATGGTAGACATCACCGCGCGGACCTTCCTGTCGGCTCGCTAGGCCTCGTAGACCGTTTCGCCGCCGATGATCGTGGCGCTAACCGAGATCTCGGCGAGGCGCTCGGGCTCGACCTGACGCGGATCCTCGTCGAGGACGGCGAAGTCGGCCAGCATCCCTGGTTTGAGCGCGCCCTTCTCGTGCTCCTCGAAGGTCGCGTAGGCGCCGGCGACGGTGAACATCTCCAGCGCCTCCTCGACGGTCACCGCCTCCTCCAGCGCGTAGGACTGACCGGAACCCGTGCGCTCGGTGACGGCAGCCTGGACGGACTTGAGCGGGTTGAATGCCGAGACGGGACAGTCGGAGGAGAAGACGAGCCGGACGCCGCGCTCCAGGAAGGAGCGGAAGGGGTAAGTGAGCTGGATGCGGTCGAGGCCGAGATGCCGGATGAAGCCGTCGCCGTACTCGATGATGAAGACCGGCTGGGAGACCGGGACGACACCGAGGCGGGCGATGCGGTCGATGATGTCCGGCCGGCAGATGCCGCAGTGCTCGATGCGGTGGCGGTGATCGTCGCGCGGGTAGGCCTGCAGCGCCTTTTCGTAGGCATCGA
>DATGQR010000350.1:0-10178 GCA_035304105.1 Thermomicrobiales bacterium
GACCTGGCACGAGGTCGGAGCCGATTTCCGGCTCGAGGCGGCGCGCGAAGGGGGAATTCTCACGTCGTTCGTGGATGTGTCCGGTGTTGAGAGCATCGAGGTGACGGCGGACGGCGCCCTGTTGCAGGCCCGGCTCCTGGACGCCGGCGTGCGCGGCAATTTCACGCTGCTCGCGCTCGATATCGCCGAGTATCAACAGATCGTCGCGGGCACCCCGGCCGATCCCGAGTTCCCGGAGTCAATGCTGGTCGATCAGAACGTCCAGAACATCGGGACTCCTGGCAACCCGATCCCGGCGCTGATCTCCAGCCGTTGGACCGCTGGCGCGCGGCCGGAGATTGGTGACACCGTCGAGATTCAGGTGCTGCGCCAGCGTTTCACGATCGTCGTGCGCGGCGTGCGCGACAACTTTCCCAGCCTACCGGTGGGCGTGCAGTTCGTTGTGTTGCCACGCGACAGCGTCGAGGCTGCCGACCCGGCCATCGACACCCGCGGGACTTACCGCTACATCAAGGCCCCGGCCGACGCCGAAGCCGACATCAAGGCGGCGCTGCGCGAGCGCTCCCCGAGCACGCGGGTGATCTCGCGGCCAGACCTGCTCGACCGGCTGGCAAACGCGCCGCTGGTCGATGGCGTCGAGAACGGCTTCCGGGTGACGGTGGTGCTGGCCACGCTCTACGCCGTGCTCGCCGCGCTGGCCGGGATCGCGCTGACGTCCCGCGACCGCGCGCGCGACCTGGGGTACCTGCGAACGCTCGGCCTGACGACTGGCCAGGCGACGGTCTTGACCGTCATCGAGCAGCTGCCGCCGGCCGTGCTCGCGACGCTGGCCGGCGTTGGGCTGGGAGTCGGTTTGGTCTGGCTGGTCGAGCCAGGCCTGGATCTGAGCACCTTCGCCGGCTCGACGTTGCCGACTGAGGTACTGGCCGACCCGCTACTGCTGACCGTCGTGGCGGCCGCCGAACTGCTGGCCGTGGTCGGCGCGATCGCCGTCTATAGCTACCTGACCCGTAGAATGAACCTTGGAAACGTACTCCGATTGGGGGATCGCCGATGACGGAGACCCTGGACTTCCAGCGCATGCGCGAGCGCGCCGCCAGCGCGGAGCGCGCGGTCTACGGGGGTGGCGCGGTTATTGCCTGCGACAACCTGGTGAAGATCTACAAGGTCGCCGACCTCGAGGTCGTTGCCCTGCAAGGTCTCGATCTGTTGGTCGACCAGGGCGAGTTCATCGCCATCGTCGGCGCATCCGGCAGCGGCAAGTCGACGCTGCTCAACATCCTTGGCGGGCTGGACGTGCCCTCGGCCGGGATGGCGACCGTCGCCGGCTACGACCTGCTCAACATGTCCAGCGAGGATCGCACCCGCTACCGCCGGCAGGTGATCGGCTTCGTCTGGCAGCAGACGGCGCGCAACCTGCTCCCCTACCTCTCGGCAAAGGAGAACGTCGAGCTGCCGATGATCCTCGAAGGCACGCCGCGCGCGATGCGTTCCTCGCGGGCCATGGAGCTGCTGGACCTGGTCGGGCTGGCCGACCGCGCCGACCACCGTCCCGAGCAACTTTCTGGTGGCGAGCAGCAGCGCGTTGCTATTGCCGTGGCGCTCGCCAACGCGCCGTCGGTGCTCTTCGCCGACGAGCCGACCGGCGAGCTCGACACGGCCACTTCGACCGAGATCTTCGAGGTCCTGCGCCACGTCAACCAGGAGCAGGATGTCACCGTCGTCGTCGTGACCCACGACCCGCTCGTCTCCGAGCACGTCAACCGCACCGTGGCGATCCGCGACGGCCGCACCAGTACCGAGACGCTGCGGCGCACCGAGATTGACGAGGCCGGCGAGCAGACCGTCTTCGCTGAGGAGTTCGTCGTGCTCGACCGCGTCGGACGGCTCCAGTTGCCCGAGCATTATGTTGAGACGCTCAAGCTGGAGCGGCGCGTGCGACTGACGCTCGATGAAGACCACGCCAATGTGTGGCCCGACCGCGACGATACCGTCCGCCCCGCCCGGGAGCGCGTGGACGAGGAGGTGGGCGAATGAGCTTCCAGTCCGACAGCGAGCGTTGGCAGCGGCCGTCGATGGAGGGCGCGCGCCGGGCGTTCATCAGCGAAGAGGAAGCCGCGGCCGGCCGCACCTGGACGCGGCGCTCGAC
The DNA here is from genome assembly GCA_035304105.1 of Thermomicrobiales bacterium. Lineage (GTDB taxonomy): Bacteria > Chloroflexota > Chloroflexia > Thermomicrobiales > CFX8 > JAUIIK01. Next base: position 2,150 of record DATGQR010000350.1, read on the forward strand.
CGCCGGCGACGACCCCTACGCGCCAATCGTCGTCGTCGATGACCTGCGTAAGGATTATGTCACCCCGGCCCATACCGTCCACGCCCTCAAAGGCATCAATCTGTCCTTCGATCGCGGCCAGTTGATCGCCGTGCGCGGCCGCTCCGGCAGCGGCAAGACCACGTTCCTCAACCTGATCGGCGGGCTGGACAAGCCGACGAGCGGCACGGTACGCGTCGATGGCGACGACATCACGGTCATGGACGAGGCGGATCTCGTTAAGCTGCGCCGGGAAAAGATCGGCTTCGTCTTCCAGGCCTTCGGCCTGATCCCGATCCTGTCCGCGGCTGAGAACGTCGAGATCCCCCTGCGCCTCTCGCGTGTCAGCGTGGCCGAGCGCGAGGAGCGCGTCCGTATCCTGCTGGAGCTGGTCGGCCTGAGCGAGCGCGCCAATCATCGCCCCCACGAGCTATCCGGCGGCGAACAGCAGCGCGTGGCGCTGGCCCGCGCCCTGGCGAACGGTCCCCAGCTCCTGCTGGCCGACGAGCCAACCGGGCAGCTCGACTCGCGCACTGGCCGTTCGATAATGAACCTGATCCTGGCGCTGGTGCGTAGCGAGGGCGTGACGGCAATTGTGGCCACCCACGACCCTGCCCTGATCGACATCGCCGACCGCGTCGTCGATATCCTCGACGGCCAGGTCATTGGCGACACCGCCGAAGAGAACGAGCTGGTCCTCACCCGCGGCTAGAGCTTGGCCAGCTCCTCGGCGAGCGCGATGGTTGGCTTCCAGCTGCCGATCTCGTCATAGCTCCACCACCCCGAGAGTACGGCGAAGGCCTGCGCCCAGCCGATGATGCGCTGCCGGTCGAGACCGGTCACCTCAGCCAGAATGTCGACCCTGCGTCTAGTGAGCGCCCGATACTCCGGCGCGGTGCGGATATCCGGGATCGGGTTGAGCAGGAAGGCTGAGCAGTCGAAGGCGGCGTCACCGATGATGCCCTTGGGGTCGATCGCCAGCCAGCCGCGCTCGTCGCTGTAGAGCACGTTCATGTGATGGTAGTCGCCATGGATCAGCATCGGCGTCGTCGTGGAGTCCAGTAATTCGTCGAACAGCCGCTCTGCGCGTTCTACCAGATGAGCGGGAAAGGGCCCGGTGCCGCCGTCGAAAGTCGCGCGCAGCTCCTGCATCCCCCGCCGCGCCCAGCCCTCGACGCTTCCGAAGCCGTCGACATCGTCCGGCGCCGGGCGCAGCAGCGCCCGGAGAACTCTGCTGGCGATTGCTGTCGCCTCATCGTCGCGCTCCGGATAGTAGGTCGAGAGCGGCGTCCCCGGAACCAACCGCTCGGTCAGTGCCGTGTAGCCTTCCAGGTCGTCTTCGAGTAGTCGGGCGATACCGTCGCCAGCGTAGTGGCGCAACGCGAGGATTTCGGAGCGCTGTTCTGGCTCTGGCAAGCCGATCTTCAGGACGGCCTGCGAGCCGTCGGCTCTAGTGGCTGGCGCGACGTAGTTGTAGCTCAGCCCTTCGAACGGTGGCTCGACGTCCAGATCCCAGCGTTCGGCGTAGTGCCTGACCCTTGCCGGGATCGCGGCGAGCCACTGCCTTCCCTCCACAGGCCTGCCATTGCTGGCGAAGAAGTGCTCGATCTTGCGGTGGTAGTACGCGGGGACGTGGCCCGGGACGGCGCTCATGCGCTTACCAGGATGTAGATGATCAACGCCGAGATGACGATCAAGGCGAAGGCGAATCCGCAGCCAAGCGCCAGATGGTTGTCCCTGCGGATCTCTCTGGTCGCCGCCTCGTCTCGATCCATCTCCGCTCGCTGCTCCGCTTCAGTTGTTGCTGTTCCTCCTTCGCGAACATTGTAGGCGACGCCATGATGAGCGCGCCGGGGCGCTAAGGAGGAGCCACATCTCGTCATGATCGAAGGGGTGGAGCTGGTCTCCACCCCCTTCGCTGATTCGGTGGGGGAGCCATCTCAATGCCATCTGTGTAGGCGCCGGCAGTCGTCCACCCGGGTGGACACCACCGCCACTCGCCGGGGTTCCACGTGAAACTTTGCCCATTTCTACGCTCTGCATTCGTAGGCCGACCCATGGGAGCGGCTGACGTCCCTACGGTGGCTCGCCGCGCACCCCTGGCTTCGATCTTCACGACGTGGCGCGCAAAGAGCGTGATGATCGGCAGGTGCATGCGAGGGCGCCGGCCATGACGCGATGGGATCAGGTTTCGTCCACTGGCAGGGCGCCGAGCTGGCGGAGGTCAGAGGCCAGCCGGCGCAGGTAGTCGGTGTCGAGTCCGGCGATCGTTAGGTGTCGGATGCGCGAGCGCCGGCGCAGGTGCCCGGCCAGCGACGCCGCCAGCGTGCGGCCGTCGGGGTTGGGGCCGCCCACGAGCCGCAGCGTTGGCAGAGTCACCGTGCGCGCGCCAGCTTCCTCGAACAACTCCAGCGCCGACTCCAGAGCGCGCTCGTCCTGCCCGGGGCGGGCCGGCTCGCCGGGCTCACGATAGATCACGGCATGCGCCAGGATCACGACGCCGGATTCTGCCAGCCTGCCCGCGCCGGTAGGGTAGGCGCGGCCGAGGTCCAGTGGACGATGACGGACCAGTTCGTCCTCGACTTCGCGACCGGCCCGCAAGCGCACCTCGCCGGCGAGCCCGGCGCCCATCACGGCGCGCGAGTTGGCCGGCACGAGCAGGCCCTCCGATGGCCGCTGGAGCGGCCGGGCCTCCGTGATGTCGATGATTGTGCCGCCGAATGCGAGGCGCGCCAGGTCGCTCATGGTGGCGAAAGTGTACGCCGCGTGGCCACGTCATGGCCGGGAGGTGACGCCGGCGCCGCGTCGTGTGTTATTCTCAGTATGCCCCGGTGGGGTATAGGAGTCGACATAATCTAGAATCAGGGTGCGATGCTCAAGACCTATCACGTGCCGGATATCCACTGCGACCACTGTGTCGCCTCGATCAACCGCGAGCTGGGCGAGATCGAAGGTGTCGGCAAGATCGATGTCGACCTCGAGGCCAAACTCGTGCAGGTAGAGGTGGACGAGTCGGTCAGCGAGGAGCAGATCATCGCCGGGCTGTACGAGGCAGGCTTCGACGTCGCCGAGCCACAGTCCTAAGCATCGTCCGTCCCGCACACGGGCCGCTCCGGGCACGTCGCCGGGGCGGCCTTGTTGCTGCCTGGGAGCGGGAGTGCTAGCGTAGGCCACCACTGTACCGACGCGCATACGCGAAGCGACAGGAGCGCCCCGTGGCACTACGCAGAGAACCCCAACAGGAGATCGCCGCACAGACCGCCGCGCAGCTCTACGACGCGGCCTATATCGCTGCCCACCCGGGCTCGCAAGAGCATTTCGAGACCGCGATCAACCGCTTTCCCAGCGGCGTCACCCATGACGGCCGTTACACCGAGCCGTTCAACATCGTGGCGACCCACGCCAAAGGCGCCTACAAGTGGGACGTTGACGGCAACCGCTATATCGATTACGTCACCGGCCACGGTTCGCTGATCCTGGGCCATAGCCACCCCGAAGTCATCGCCGCCGTCGCCGAGCAACTCCAGAAGGGCACCCACCTGGGCGCGAATCACCCGCTGGAGCTGGCCTGGGCCGAGAAGGTCGTGGAACTCGTGCCGAGCGCCGAGGTCGTGCGCTTTCACTCGTCCGGCACCGAAGCGGTCATGATGGCCGTGCGCATGGCGCGCAACTTTACCGGCCGGACGACGCTGGTCCAGTTCGAGACCCACTTCCACGGCTGGAGCGACATCGCCTTCGGCGGGGCTGGGGGGCCGGGATTGCCGGCCGGGCTGCGCAGCCTGGCCAAGGTGCTGCCCTGCGGCGACCTCGACGCCGTCGAGGCCGCCCTGGCCGACGAGACGGTCGCCGCAGTCATCATCGAGACCAGCCACCCGAGCTTCTTCACACTGCCGGACCCGGCCGGCTTCCTGCGCGGCCTGCGCGAGCTGACCGAGCGCAGCGGCACGGTGCTCATCTTCGACGAGGTCGTCAGCGGTTTCCGCTGGGCTCCCGGCGGCGCGCAGGAGTTCTACGGCGTGACGCCGGACCTGACGACGCTGGCGAAGATCCTGGCCGGCGGGCTGCCCGGCGGGGCAGTTGCCGGGCGCGCCGACATTGTCAACACGCTCTCGTTTGACCCCCAGGCGCGCGGCGGCCGCGCCAAAATCCCGCACCCGGGCACCTTCAACGCCAACCCGCTCTCGGCCGCGGCCGGAGTCGCCTGCCTGAACCTGGTGGCCAATCCGGAAGTGCAGAAGAAGGCGACCGCCGCGGCGGCTGCGATTCGCCAGGGGATGAATCGCGTCCTGCGCGATCTGGAGATCCCTGGCTGCGTCTACGGCGAAGTGTCGATGCTGCGGATCGCCCTGGGCGGCGAGGAGCTGCCCCCGGATTCCGATCTGCTGCGCCCGCTCCCCGGCTCGCCGGACGGCCGTGAGGCGACCGACGACCCGGCGCTGCGCCGCGCGCTCAACCTGGGCATGTTGATGGGCGGGGTGCATCTGTTCAATGCCCGTGCTATCACCTCGATCGCGCATTCCGACGAGGACGTGGCGCAGACGGTCGAGGTCTTCGGGAGAACGCTGGAGCAGATGAAGGACGCCGGCCTGCTGCCTGCCTGAGGGCAGACGTGCTCAACAAGCTACTTGCAATGGGTAAGTCTGTGCCCTATAGTGGGGGCACTGGAACCAGGTTGTACTTGAGAGGAGGAGGCAAGTGACGCGCTTAAGCGGCACTACTGGCAATGGTCACTTGCTGTGGCTCTATTGCCCCATCCTCGAAGACAACGGTAGGCCGGGCGCCTGACGCGCGCTCCGCTCATGTAGCGCACGCGACCCGCAGCGCACCGGCCGCAGGCAGCACTACAAGTCCAATCTGCTATGGCAAAACACCGGTCATCGAAACCGGTAGAACAGAGGTGTTCCTACACCTCGCATAGCCGAAAGGCGAAATCACACGACCGGCGTCACGCGAGCGCGACGCCGGTCGTCGGCGCTTAAGCGGCGCTTCCGTCGCCGTTATTCGGCGATCAGCAGGACGCGCGTCCTGGGATGGAGCCGCACCGACGCGCGCGTGCCGGGAATGTCGAGGTAGCCCTCTTCCAGCCGCTCGACGAGACCGGTGATGATCCTGCCGCGCACGACGACCAGGTTTGGCTCGGCCACGGCGCGCGCCAGGCGGCCCGGGCGGACGCTGATGCGCCCCACCTCCCTGGCCAGCCCACCGAACTCCTCCTTGCGATTCTCGTAGGTGATGCGGTGCTCGCTCAGCCCGATTTGAAGGTCATTGGCCAGCGCCACCAGCTCGTCGTCGCTCGGTTTCGGGTCGCCGGCGTACAGCGCGACCACGACTTGCTCCTCGAACTCTTTGGCCAACTGGCGTGGCGCGGCGATCATCTTCGGCGCCATCACATCGGACGCCGTCGCGGTGACGCTCGGCGTGGCCGTGAAAGCTGTGCCGGCGGTTGCAGTGATCGACGGGCGCGGGATCTCGGGGATGCGCGGCGCGACGCTCGTATTGCGCTCGAAAGCGCGCCGGGCCGATTGCTCCAGGCGCTGCCGGACACGCTCCATCGATTCCTCGGTGGACCGCGCCAGGTCTTCGCGCCGGCGCGCCTCGTCATTCAGAAATTCGGTAGTCGAGGGCAGCCCGAGGTCCAGCTCGGGCATGTCAACCTCCAGCGGGTCGACGTACGGCTCCCCCAGGTCCTCGCTCGGCGCGGCGTCCTCCGGGAACTCGGCGACCGGCTCGGGCTCCGCATAGGTGTGGGTTTCGGAGTCGTCCACCGTTTCGGCCTCGACCGTCTCAGCGGTTTCCGGCTCGGGAGTGGGCTCGGACTCGATTTCGGGTTCGTCGATTGGAGTCGCCTCGTCGGCGGGCTGGCTCGCTTCGCGGCTGGCCGCGGCGATATCGACTACGGCGGCCTCGATGTGGGGGAGGGCGCCGCGCCGCTCCAGTTCGGTGATCGCGGACGCGAGGCTGGGATTCAGTTCTGCGAACGCGCGCAGGCGAGCGATCTCCTCGGGTCCGATGGCGCTCAGGCGCTCGCGGCGCTGCTCGGGGCTGAGCTGCCCCCACTCGTAAGCCAGGTTGACCATCTGGCCGGAGCCGGGCCAGCGCGAGTCGGCCAGCGCGACGGCGCGCTCCTTCAGCCGCCGCTCGAAGAGCACGCGCATGATCTCAAGTTCGCGCCGTTGCGGCGTCGGTCGCTCTCTCCCGCTCACGGTGGCCTCCATCGTCCCGGCTCTTCGGTTGCCCTTATCGTCCTTCACTACGATACATGAGCGCGACCTGCGCGCGGTCCACCGCTGGTCCGGGTGAACGCGGTGTCCACCCCGGTGGACTGCCACGCCGCCGGGCACGGGGTACTATGTGGTCACTACCACCGCGAGCGATCCAGGAAGGGGGACCGGATGAAGTTCGGCCTCACGCTCCCCAACCGTGGCGTTCTGTTCGATGTCACGACGCCGGACGAGATGCTCAAGATGGCCGAGATCGCCGATCAGTCAGGTGTCTTCAGCTCGGTCTGGGTTGGCGACAGCCTGCTCGGCAAGCCGCGCATGGAGTCGATCGCCCTGTTGGCCGGGGTGGCGGCGCGCACCGAGCAGGTGCGCCTCGGGCCGGCCTGCATGGCTAGCTTCCCGCTGCGTGACCCGGTGCTCCTGGCCTACCAGTGGGCCAGCCTGGATCTGCTGGCTGGAGGCCGCACCGTGCTGGTCGCCTGCACCGGCATCGTGCCCCAGGAGGGCGGCCGGATCGAGGGCGAGCTCTACGGCCTACAGCCGCGCGACCGGGTCGGCCGCTTGATCGAATGGATCGAGTTGCTCAAGCGGTTGTGGACCGAGGAGAACGTCACGTTCCAGGGCAAGCACTACCGCTGCGAGAACATCACCATCGAGCCGCGCCCTGCCGCTCAACCGCGCCCTCCCATTTGGATCGCCAATAACGCGCGCGGTGACTGGGGATTGATATCGAGGACGCTGCGCCGCGCCGTCGACCACGCCGACGGCTGGGAGACATCGATCGCCGAACCGGACGACGTTCGCCGGCGTGTCGAATACTTGCAGGCGTACGCCGCCGAGCGCGGCAAGGATTGGTCGTCGTTCGAGACACACCTGTATCACAACATCAACGTCAACGCAGATCGGGAGCGCGCGCTCGACGAATCGAAGGAGTTTCTCGACATCTACTACAACATGGATTACGACCGCGACTACGTCGATCACTGGGTGGCGACCGGCAGCCCGGAGCAGTGCATCGAGCACCTGCGCGTCTTCAAGGACATGGGCATCGACGAGGTCACGCTGCGCGTCACTGCCTGGGATCAGCTCGGTCAGCTCGAACGCGTCATCACGGAGGTGCTGCCCTACGTCTAGCAACGCTGCGGCCGCGTCCCCAGGGGCCTCGGCCGGAACCACCGAACCACTGGACATAAAGCTCACGCGTGGCCTGAGCGACGCCGAAGTCGCCGCGCGCGTCGCCGCCGGGCAGGTCAACGTCACGCCCGAGGCGTCGAGCGAGTCGACCTGGCGGATTATCCGGCGCAACGCGCTGAGCGCAGTCAACATCCTGCTGTTTGTCATCTCCGGAGGCCTGGTCGCGCTGGACCTGTACCGCGACGCGCTGCTGACGGCCGGGATCGTCCTGATCAACGTCGTCATCGGCATCATCCAGGAGATTCGCGCCAAGCGGCAGCTCCAGAAGATCGCGCTACTCAATCGCCCGACGACGGCGGTGCTGCGGAGCGGGGAAGTGCGCGAGATCGATCCGTCGGAGATCGTCGTCGGCGACATCATGGTGTTCACCGCCGGCGATCAATTCCCGGCCGATGCCCTGCTGCGCACCGATTCCCCGGTCCAGGTCGACGAGTCTAACCTGACCGGCGAGTCGGATCCGCTCATCAAGCGCAAGGGCGATGTGCTGCTGTCCGGCAGCGCCTGCCTGACCGGCAGCGGTATGGCCGAGGTGCTGAACGTCGGTGAGAAAAGCGCCGCCCAGCGCGTGACGTCTCAGGCGCGCGCCTATCGCAACG
>DATGQR010000351.1:0-14350 GCA_035304105.1 Thermomicrobiales bacterium
CGCCCAGCCGCACGCGAGTCACGACCTGGAGCACGTTGGTCTCATTGGAGACGATGTTGAACTCGCCGAAATCGGGGTGCTGTTCCTGAAATTCGGCCGTCTCGGCGAGCAGCGCCAGCGATTCCCGGGCGTACTGCCCGACCGGTACATCCTCCGCCGCCAGGACGAGCTTCAAATCGGGGTCGCCCAAATCGTTGACCGATTCGACGCCGGCCGGGTTGTCGGACGGCACGATGATCGCCAGCTGGTTGCGCGCGAAGATGACCGGCTCCCCGTCGTGCAGATCCTCGGCCACCACGCGTTCCATCTGCGTGGTGTTGGCCGAAGCGAAGACGTCCGCCACCGCGCCCTCGACCAGCTGCGTGGCCAGCGCCTGCGAGCCAGCGAAGTTGAACTCGACCGTCACGTCCTCGTGCTCCGCTTCGAATGCCGCGCCGATCTCGCCGAACGCAGACGACAACGATGCCGCCGCGAACACGGTCAGCGTGTCACCATCGCCTTCGCCGTCATCGCCACAAGCCGCTGCCGTGAGAAGCCCGGCCAGCAGCGCCACGCAGAGCGCGGCCCACCGGCAGCTAGCCGGCATGCGGGGCGAGATCCTGCACCTGCCGGGCGCGTTCCAGCCACCCGGCCAGCGCCCGGTTCTGGGCCAACCGCATCTCCAGCACGAGCGTCCGGAACTGGTCCTGCTCGGTGGCGATCTGGCTTTCGAGCGAGGCAATGAACTGCCGGCAAATGGCCTGCTGCTCGGCCACCAGCCGCGGCGCGCGCTCCGGCTGGATCTGGTATGCCAGGTAGAGCTTGAGCAGGAATTCGAGGCGGATGTCGCGCGTCTTGTCGACCGGCTCCGAGAGCCAGCGATGCAGCTCGGCTTCGCCCTCCGGCGTCATCTCGAAGACCTTGCGGGCCGGGCGCGCTTCCTGCGGCTCCAGCTCGGCGCTCACCCAACCCAGGCGCTCCAGCTTCTTGAGGTGGGCATAGAGCATCCCCGACTCCAGGCGAACGATGTCGCCGAGGACGGTGTCCGGGCTGAACTCCTTGGCGAGCTCGTAGCCATGGCGGGGCTGGATCGAGAGCAACCCGAGCACCGCATGCTCAACTGCCATCTCGCCCCCTTATCGTCATGCCTAGTCAGACGTTGAGTAGATCCGGGTTCAACGGTACCCGCGGCCCGTTTCGGTGTCAACGCGCCCCCGCCGCCGCTTGACGCCGGGCAAGACTTCGACCATCGTTGTGCGCAGCGGGAAGCGTCAGCGAGGGGAGCATGCGGCGATGGTGACGAGCGAGGGACGCGGCTGGGGTGGCCACTCGATGGTCTGGCCGCTGGCAAAGGTGCTGGTCTACCCGCCGGTCGAGCCGGCGCCGGAGGCGGACTGGCAGGAGTTCGGCTACCTGCGGCCGATGAACCACCTCCAGGCGGTCGAGGAGCACGCCGCCTTTCGCCAAATCCTGCGCGAGGCCGGCGTCGAGGTGCTGACTGGCGAGATCGACGACCCGCTGCTGCAAGACGCCATCTTCCCCTTCGACCCCGTCTTCACCACCGACGCTGGCGCGGTGCTGACGCGCATGGGCAAGCCGCTGCGCGAGGCCGAGGTCGCCCTGGCCGAGCGCACCATGGCCGAACTGAACATCCCGATCGCCGGGAGGATCGAGCCGCCGGGCCTGCTCGAAGGCGGCGACTGCCTGTGGCTCGACGAGCACACCCTGGCCATCGGCCGCGGCTACCGCACCAACGACGAGGGCATCCGTCAGATGGCGGAGATCATGGCCAGGCAGGGCGTCGATGTCATCAAGGTCGGCCTACCGCACTGGAACGGCCCGGCCGAGTGCCTGCACTTGCTCTCGCTGATCAGCATGATCGACGAGGACCTGGCGGTCGTCCACCTGCCGCTGCTCGACGTCGGCTTCGTCGAGCTACTGCGCGAGCGCGGCATCCAGTTGATCGAGATCCCGGAGAACGAGTTCGTCACCCAGGCACCGAACGTGCTGGTAACCGCCCCACGCAAGTGCATCATGCTCCGCGAGAACCCGGTCACCGCCGCCCGCCTGGAGGACGCCGGTTGCGAAGTTACCTTCTATACCGGCGGCGAGATCTCCCACAACCGCACCGGCGGCCCCACCTGCCTCACTCGCCCCCTGCTGCGCGTGCGCGGGTAATTCGGCGTCGGTCTTTTTTTGATCGAGAATCCGGGCCGGTCGATGCTGCAACGTGGCGATTGGCCCTGGCGACAATCCGCAACAGGCACCTGTCGCCTGGCTTAATCGCCCACTTCCAGATTGAGCAGGCGTGCCGCCTCTCGCAGGTCCGCGTCATCAGGACTGACAGGCTTGTATTGATCGGCTCTGGGCGGCAGCGCTGGTCAAATATGGCCCAGCATTCCCAGTCCAGCCCGAGGCTCGACACGTAGCGAATGCGCGCGAAGAGCGGCTCATCAGTTTCCTGGTTGAGTTGCTCGTAGAAGCGACCGGCGATCGCCTGTGGAAACTCGCGATTCGCGCCCAACAGCACGCCGTAGTCGATGCGATCATGCCGCGAAACTGGAGGATCGACTGACTCAGCCAGTGCCGTCTGCGGCGCGAGTACGTTCTGTCAAGCTGAAGTCGGCCATGACCTGCGATGCGCAGTGATCAGGCGCACTCCACCGCCAGCCCGTCGTAGGCCAGCTCCACGCCCTCGGGAAGGGTGGCGTTGATCGCGGCGTGCGGGCCCATCTCGTGGGAGATGTGGACGATGTAGGCGCGCTCGGGGCCGATCTCGGCGATCACGGCGAGGGCCTCGTCAAGCGAAAGGTGCACCGGGTGGGGATGGTGGCGCAGAGCGTTGATGACCAGCGTCCTGGCGCCACGCATAGCGTCGATCGATGCCGGGGGGATGTCCTTGGCGTCGGTCAGGTAGACCGTATCGCCGAAGCGAAAGCCGTTGACGATCCAGCTGCCGTGACCGACCTGGAACGGCACGACCGGGATGCCCAACACCTCGAACGGGCCGTCGAAGACGCGCAGGTCGAGGTCCGGCTTGCCCCCGAAGAAGGGGAAGGGCCGCTCGAAGGCGTAGGCAAAGCGCTGGCGAATGTTGCCGGCCGTGAGCGCGTCGGCATAGACCGGTATCTGCGCCTGGTTGATCTGATTGAAGCGGCGCAGGTCGTCGAAGCCGCCGACGTGGTCGGCGTGCGGGTGGGTGAAGAGCACCGCGTCGACCCGCTCCAGTCCGACCGCGACCGCCTGGAGCCGCAGCTCCGGCGCCGTGTCGATCAGGAGTGACTTGCCATCGATCTGAATCAGCGCTGAGGTGCGCGTGCGCCGGTCGCGGGGGTCGTCCGAGCAACAAACGCTGCAACCGCATCCAATGACCGGGATGCCGTTGCTCGTGCCTGTACCCAGAAACGTCAGCTTCATGCCCAGAGCGTACGCGCCAGCGGCCCCCTGGGGCAAGCGCCACCTGGACAGAGCCCATATGCCCCGTTTGGCGCCGAAAGACGGTACCAATTGGGCAGGACTTTACGCTTGTTCTCCCTAGTCCGGCACATATTATTGGAATGAGGCTGGCGAATTGCCTCGGCGCGTGGCGCCTGGCGTTCCACACATGCATCCCTCAAATGGATCGTGGGCCGTTTCACCGCGACTGAGTGACCGAAGGATGGGCTGTTGAGCACGGCCTGGCAACAATCAAGAGCCAGTGACACCGAGCCTCCGGCCGCGTTGGCGTCCCCGCCCGGCGACGATGCCTCGTTGACGGCGTTGCTGGCCCGTCTTGCCCTGCTCGCGGCAGGCCCCGACGCCCCGCGCGTGCCCGACGAGGTGGCCGCCGCGGCGATCAGCCATCTGGGCGCCGACATCAGCCTCATCCGCTCGCTCTCGCCCGACGGCCAGAGCTTCGTCGTGACCTCGGTCGCGGGCGCGTCGGCCGCGCTGACTCAGGGCCTGGTCGGCACCTACTCGCCGATCACCGGCGCGCTGGAAGCTGTCCAGCCCGGCAGCGCCGTGGTCATCGACTTCCTGGCCGGCGAGCAGCCCGCCTACCTGACCGCCGCCGAGCACTGGACGTTTGAACAACTTGGCGCGCGCGAGGCGCTGCTCATCCCGCTCTACGCTGGCGGGCGCCTGGTCGGCCGCTTCGACCTGGTCCGCGCCAGTGACGCGCCCTTCGCGCACGACCTCGAGATGCGCGCCGGCCTGCTGGCAGCCCCCGCCTCAGCAGCGCTGCATGCCGAGCGGCTGGCCGCCGAAGCGCAGGAGGCGATGGTCCACCGCGCCGTCTTCGGGCTCTACCAGCAGATCGAGCACCTGGCAGACCCGCGCACGATCCTCCAGGCGGCCGTCGAGCTGGCCCTGCGCGAGCCGGGCTGCCACCGCGCCTACGCCATGCTCTGGCACGAGGAGCGCCGCGAGTTCGTGCCCATCTCGGTCGCCGGGATCGAGCCGCAGCTAGTCGAGATGCTGAAGATGATCAGCCTCTCGCCGCAGGTTGTCCCGGCTATCGACCGCATGATGCATAGCGGCGAGACGATTATCATCGACGACACCACCACATCAACGCTTCTGCCGCACTCGCTGGTCGAGGCGCTGGGCATGCGCGCGGCCATGTTCGTGCCGCTGCGAGGCCGGCGTCATCGCACGCTCGGCTTCCTGCTGCTCGACTATACCGAGCCGGGCATGACCTTCACCCCGGCCGACGAGCGCGTCATGGCCGGCATGGCCCCGCCGCTGTCGACGATGATCGAGAACGCGATGCTCTACGAGGATGTCGTGGCTTCGTCCGACAGCCTGGCGGTCATCAACGAGATTGGCATCCAGCTGGCGATGCTCACCGACGAGGAGAGTCTCTTCCGCCAGTTGCACCGTCAGGTCGGCGCGGTCGTCGACGCCACCTATTTCGCGCTCGGCCTGCTCACCGAAAACCGCCAGGAATTTGACCTGCGCGTGGCGGCCGATGGCGAGTTCCGCCGCTACCGCACCCATTACGTGCCCGGCAACGACGCCATCGCCCGCGCAGTTCAGATGGGCCGCCCGACGCTCTCCGGCACGCGCGAGTCGAGCGCGCCGGACCAGTGGGTGGCGCGTATTGAAGGCTCGGCGCTGTGCCACTCGCAGATGACCGTGCCGATCACCGTCGGCCGCAACATCGTCGGGGCGATGACCGTGCGCAGCCCGTTGCGCCACGCCTATGGCCCGCACGATCTGTCGGTATTTGGTGCAATTGGCGTCCATACCGGCGTGGCGCTGGAGAACGCGCGCCTCTACCGGATCGTTCAGGAGCGTGGCGCGCGCCGCGCGGCTGTCCTCGACCAGGTGCTGCAGCAGCAGGAGACGGAGCGCAAGGAACTGGTCGACGACATCCACGACAACACGCTCCAGACACTGGCCGCGTGCCTCTACAGCCTCGATCACGCCAACATGCTGATCGAGCAGAGCAAGGACACCGGCGTGCTGGCCGACCAGATCGAACACGTCCGCTCCCAGCTGGCCGACAACATCGACCGGCTGCGCAAGCGCATCTTTGCGGTGCGCCCGGCGACGCTCGACGTGCTCGGCCTGACGCCGGCGCTCAAGGAGCTGTTCGCCGTGTTGGAAGAGCAGAGCGGCGTCACGATCAATCTCGACGCGCGCCTGCCCGGACGGCTCCCTCCGGATATTGAAACGGCCGTCTACCGGCTGATTCAGGAAGCGCTCTCGATGCATCTCGTCCCCGGGCGCGCTGGCGGCGTGCTGACTGTGCGCCTGCGCAGCGATGCCGAGCAGGTGAGCGTCAGCGTCCACGATCCGCTCGGCCGGCCCGGTGGAGAAGCCGAGGGCGAGCAGCCTGACATCGCCATGCTGGCGCTGATTGAGCGCACCGAGCTGCTGGGCGGCAGCGTGCGCCAGACCCGCACGGCCGGGCAGGGATCGGCCATGCAGATCACATTGCCGCTCAACGACACGTCCGCTGGCGAGAACCGCCGCGGCAGCGCGGTTCCCTCCGCGCTCTACGAACTCGGAGGCGATACCCTATGACCGAGGTGTACGACCGCCCATCTCGGGAACGCTATTTACGCACGCCCCTGGCCAGCTTCCCCTTCGACCTGCAGGCCCGGCTGGTCGAGGCGACCTCTGTTCAGGACGTTTACGAGATCGGCGTCGCGATCTTGGCCCGTATCCCGGGAACTGTCTGCATCCGCATCTTCCAGCGCGATGACCAGGGCGAGCTGGTGCTGGTGCATGCCTGGCAATCACCGCTCGCCGATCCCACCGGCGTGACGCCGCAGGAAATCGGCAACGCCGTCCACCAGCGCTGGATCGCCACCCATCGGGTCGGCCACAACACGCTCGAGTTCGCCCGCCCGTTTATTCACCCCAACCACCGCTCGTGGCTGATCGTGCCGTTGATGGCCAGCGACGAACTGATCGGGGCGATCGCGGCCGAACGGCGCGACGGCGAGACTTTCCAGTACGCGCCGGAAGACATCATCGCCTTCTCCGCCTGCGCCGCCGGCATGTCCTGGGGCATCCAGTCGCTCTTCCTGCGCGACCGCACCGACCGGCTGCGCTTCCAGAACGCGGACTCGATCGAGGAGATCGTTGCCCGCGAGCGCCGCGAGATTGGCCGCGAGCTGCACGACAACGTCGTCCAGAACCTGGCCTACCTGAATATGAAGATGGAGATCGTCTCGCGCTACGTCATCGAGAATCCGGAGATCGCGCTCAGCGAGATCCAGGGTGTGCGCGAGCTGGTCGACAAGACCGTCACCGAGCTGCGCCGCACGATCGGCGAGATGCGCCGGCCGGCGCCGGCGCGCCACGGCATCACCGGGCAACTGCGCTCGATCGCCAAGAACATCGAGATCGACGCCTCCGAGTTCGAGATGGACCTCAAGCAGATCTCCGGCGTCCAGCTCGTGCCCGAAGTGGAGCGCGCCGTGGTCGGCATCGTGCGCGAGGCTCTGCAAAACGTTCGCAAGCACGCCGCCGCCAACTCGGTGCGGCTGGAAGTGACCCAGCGCGACGGCGACCTGATCCTGAACGTCATCGACGACGGCGTTGGGATCAAGTCAACCGACAACATGCCGCTCGATCACTTCGGGATGGTCCAGATGCGCGAGCTGGCCGAAGACCTCGGCGGGCAGCTGGAGGTCATCTCCGGCCCCGGCGAGGGCACGCGCATCGAGGCACGCTTGCCGCTGCTCGTCCCGGCCAGTGGAGCGGGCGCGCAACTGAGAGGCTCGGGGCTGAGTGCCAGCGAGTACCTCTCACAACCACCGCCGGAAGCAACGGGCTTCGGGATGCCCGACGCACGTCATGGGACTGGGGAGCAACCATGACCATGAACCAGCAATCAACCCGTGTCATGGTGACCAACTACGAGAAGGATGGCCAGTAGATGTTGCGTGTCGTTATCGCCGATGATCATGACCTGTTCCGCGAGGGGCTGCGCCAGCTGCTGGCCTCGGTCGACGATATCGAGGTCGCCGGGGAAGCCAGTAACGGCCGCCAGGCGGTCGAGCTCGTCAAGGAGCACGAACCCGACGTCGTCCTGATGGACATCAGCATGCCCGAGATGGACGGCATCCAGGCGACCGAGATGATCGTCCAGAACTTCCCCAACACCCATGTCGTCGTCCTGACGATGTACGCCGACGACGAGTACGCGATCCACGCCATCCGCGCCGGGGCCAAGGGCTACCTGCTCAAGAACACGCGCTCGAACGAGGTCATCCGGGCGATCCGGCTGGCGGCGGCCGGCGGCTCGACGATCGACCCGTCGCTCGGCCCGGTGCTGATGCGCGAGTTCCAGCGGCTGCTCAACAGCTCGCCGGGCAACAGCCAGCAGCAACTGAGCGAGCGCGAGCTGCGCTTCCTTGAGCTGCTGGCGCGCGGGCGCAACAACCGCCAGATCGCCGACGACCTGGACCTGGCCGAGAGCACGGTCAAGAACAACCTGAGCGCGCTCTTCCAGAAAATCGGCGTGCGCGACCGCACCCAGGCCGTCCTCTACGCGTTCCAGAACGGTCTCGTCGCCCCGCCCACCGACGCCCGTCGCATGTAACGCGGCTCCCGACTACGACACACGAAAGCGGGCGGAGAAATCTCCGCCCGCTTTCCCTTTTTCGTGCCCCGTCACAGGGCGACGCCCGCATCCAAGACAGCCAGCCCTAGAACAACTGCCCCGTCTGGGCCACACGCTCCATCCAGGGACGCTCGGCGCCGATCGTCGTCGGGACGCCGTGGCCAGGGTAGACCACGGTCTCGTCGGGTAGCGCCAGCAGCCGGCGGATCGTCTCAACCGTCACCTCGGCGCTGGCGTCGGGGATCTCGATCGTGCCGTAGCCGCCCGGGAAGAGCGTGTCGCCGCCCAGCATGATGCCCTCCTCGGCGCTGTACAACGACACCTGGCCCGGCGAGTGACCTGGCGTGTGGATTGCCTTGAAGACCACTTCGCCCAGCGCCAGCTCCTCGCCGTCGGCGATTGTGCGGTCGGGCGAGAACCCCTGAATGCCGCCGTAGGTCGGGTTCTCCAGCTTGTGGCGATCGTCCTCGTGGGCCAGCAGCGGGATCTCGTAGCGGGCGCGCAGGGCGTCGGCGTCGCCGATGTGGTCCCAGTGACCGTGGGTGATGAAGATCAACTCCGGACGCAGGCCGCGGGCCTCGACCTCGCGCTCGACGGCGGCCAGGCTGTCCGGCGGAGCGTCGACGATCAGCGTCCGCTTGCTGGCCTTCTCGATGACCAGGAAAAGGTTGGTCTCAATCGGGCCGGCGACGATCTGCACGATCTCCAGGCGGGGTGTCTCTGCCACGGGCGCTCCTCCCTCTCGCTCACATTCCCAGACCGCGGCACTGTACCACTTCAAGCGCGTCCAATCGTGACCGGCCCCATCCGCACGTACCGGGCTGGGGCACACCATCGAGCTACGGCCTCTGAGACGCACCCAGAGTAGCCTCGAAACCGGTGCGACCGCGTGCCAGGCGGTCAAGCAGGCGGAAGTGGTTGCGGCGAGATCAGGATGCACATGGGCACGAGCCCGTGACTTTCGGTCACACAAGAATGCCCCTTGCGTGACAGCGAGTCGCTGCTATAATGGGTGTACGTACACCTGTACGTACGAGGCTATCTGGAGGTTGCACCGTGAGCCTGTTCGACAGCATGCAGATCAGCGTCTCCGGGCTGAGCGCCCAACGGGTGCGCATGGATGTTATCGCAAGCAACATCGCCAATGTCGACACGCTCGAGACCGCCCAGGGCGGGCCGTATATCCGCAAGCGGGTGCGCTTCGAGACGACCAACCCGGCGACGGGCGACATCGTGCGGGTCAGCGCCTTCGACGACGTGCTGGCCAACCGCGCCATCGGACAGGGTGTGCGGGTCAGCGCGATCGAGGAAGACCCCGCTGCCCTGGAACTGGTCTATGACCCGGATAACCCATCGGCCGACGAGGACGGCTTCGTCCTGCGGCCCGACATTGACCTGGTGACCGAGATGACCGACATGCTCTCGGCCACGCGAGCTTACGAAGCCAACATCACCGTCCTGAACGCGCTGAAGTCGATGGCGATGACAGCGCTGGACATCAGCCGCTAGGCGGCTGCGAGCGCTGGCGATGGAGCGCCGGTGCGGGAGTGTGATCATAAAGGAGGAGCCTGATGCACCTGACACCGCCGCAGAGCGTGGGCGCGCCGGGGATACACACCTCGTCCGGCCCGGCGCCGGCCTCGGGCGCAGCCACGCCCTTCAACGACATCGTCCAGGTCACGGCCCAGGCCGCCGGCAACGTCGAAGCGGCCATGGCCAATGCCGACCGCTACGCCACGGCGATGGCCGTCGGCGAGGATGTCGACATCCACTCGGCGCTGATCGCCATGGAGCAAGCCTCGATCGCGGTCGACATGACGCTCCAGATCCGCAACCGCGCGCTGGAGGCGTACCGCGAGATCATGGCCATGCAGGTCTAGCGCGGGCAATCGGGAACGGACGCGGCCATTCCATCGGAGACGGGTAGGCGGCGATGAACGAGGGTATCGCAAACCAGTTCCAACGCGTGCGCGAGCTCGTCGGGCAGATGAGCCGGGGGATGCAGATCGCCGCCGCCGGCCTGCTAGTCGCGGCCATTGCCGGGGTGATCTTCTTCGCCACGCGGGGCGAGCCCGTCGAGATGGAGGTCGCCTTCACCAATATGGAGACGGCCGACTCCGCCCAGATCGTCGACCTGCTGCGCGACAGTGGCATCCCCTACGAAGTCTCGTCGGACGGCTCGACCATCCGCGTGCCGTCCGACCGCGTCGCCGACGTGCGGCTGATGGTGGCCAGCGAGGGGTTGCCCGAGGGCGGCACGGTCGGCTTCGAGCTCTTCGACAACAGTTCCTTCGGCATCACCAATTTCCAGCAGCGCGTCAACTACCAGCGCGCGCTCGAGGGCGAGCTGGCGCGGACGATCAACCGCCTGGACGCCGTCCAGAGCTCGCGGGTGATGATCGCCATGCCGGAAGACACGCTCTTCGTCGAAGACCAGCAGCCGACGACAGCGTCGGCCGTCCTGCGATTGCGACCCGGCGCCTCGATCCCGCCCGACCAGCTGCGCGGCATTAGCCACCTGATCGCCGGCAGCGTCGAGGGGTTGTCGCCCGAGGACATCACGATCGTCAGCACCGACGGCACGATGCTCTGGGACGGCGCGGCCGTCGACCCGGCGCCCTTCGCAGGCCTGGAGGACCAGTTCACCGCCCAGCGCACCTTCGAAACCGGCCTGGAACGCTCGATCCAGCGCATCGTCGAGCGCGTCGTCGGCCCGGGCGGATCGTCGGTGACCGTCTCGGCGGAGATGGACTGGGACCAGCGCACCGTGGAGAATGAGATTTTCTCCCCAGAGGGTGCCGAGCCTCAGATCCGTAGCCGTCAGGAGACCCTTGAGACCAGGACAAACAGTACTGACGGTGCTGGCGGCGTTCCCGGCGTCGACAGTAACATCCCTACAGACCAGGAGCCCGAGGAAGGTGCAGGCGATACGACGGTCGACACCTTTAGTGACACGATCACGAACTACGAGATTTCGTCGACCCGAGAATCGATCGTGGAGGCTCCCGGTGACATTCAGCGGCTCTCGGTCGCGGTAATCCTAGATCAGGAACGCGTCGATCCCGAGGTCGTCCTGACGATCGAGGACCTGGTGCGGAGCGCGGTCGGATTGGACGACGCGCGCGGCGACCAGATCAGCGTCGCAGCTGTCCCCTTCAGCGCGGAGAATCTGGTCAGCGCGGGGGACCTGCCGGGGCCGTCGCTTCTGGACCGGATCATCCCGGTCGCTCAGATCGCGCTGATGATCCTGATCCCGCTCGCGCTGCTGTTCATGCTCTGGCGCATGTTGTCGAAGACGGATGAGGAGGCTGTCTTGACACCAGTGGTCATCGGCGACATCCAACCCCAGCAAGCTGCACCCGGCGCCGGTGGCTTCGTGGACTTCCGCATGCAGGAGGTCGCTCCGGTCGAACTGGACGAAACCGTGTCCACGCCGTCGGCGCGCCGCCAGCAGATCCTGAGGCTCGCCGAGAACGACCCCGCGCAACTCTCGGCGCTGGTGCGCTCCTGGCTAGCTGAGGACGAGAGCTGATGTCCGCCTCACGCGCCCAGCAGCTGCGCGGCCGCCAGAAGGCCGCGGCGCTCTTCATCGGCCTCGGCCCGGAAATCTCCGCCGAGGTGATGAAGCACATGCGCCCGGAAGAGGTCGAGGCGATCACGCGCGAGATCATGCGCATGGAGCAGATCGACGACCACACCAAAGAGGACGTCTTCCGCGAACTCTACGACATGGCGCTGGCCCACAGCTTCATCTCCACCGGCGGCTCCGAGTACGCCCGCGAGATGCTGGTGCGCGCGTTCGGCGAAGAGTACGCCGAGGAGATCCTGCGCAAGGTCGGCATGACCATCCCGGCCAAGCCGTTCGAGTTCCTGCGCAAGTCGGACCCGCGCCAGCTCGCCAATTTCCTGCAGAGCGAGCAGCCGCAGACGATCGCCCTGGTGCTCTCGCACCTGCCGGCCACCCAATCCGCCGAGGTGATGTCCAACTTCCCGGACGAGCTCCAGGTGGACGTGGCGATGCGCATCGCCACGATGGACCGCACCCCGCCGGAGGTCATCCAGCGCGTCGAGGAGATCCTGCAGGTGCGCATGTCCTCGGTCATCTCGCAGGAATACTCGTCGGTCGGCGGCACGCAGTACCTGGTCGAAGTGCTCTCCTCGGTCGACCGCGCCACCGAGCGCGAGATCCTCGACCGGCTGGAGGATGAGGACGCCGAGATCGCCGAGGAAGTCCGCAAGCTGATGTTCACCTTCGAGGACATCATCAACCTGGACAGCCGCTCGGTCCAGCGCGTCCTGCGCGAGGTCCAGATGAAGGACCTGGCCCTGGCGCTCAAGGGCGCCCGGGACGATTTGAAGGAACACATTTACTCGAACATGTCTCAGCGTGCCGGCGAGATGCTGCGTGAGGAGATCGAGATCTCCGGCCCGGCGCGCATCCGCACCATCGAAGACGCTCAGCAACGCATTGTCGCGATCATCCGCCGGCTCGAAGAGCAGGAGGAGATCATCATCTCGCGCGGAGGTGAAGTCCTTGTCTAGGCACACGCGCCTGGTCCGCAGCTGGGCACACGAAACCGGCCCCCTGCACATCATCGGGAACAACGAGCCGCCAGCGCCGGTACGAGCCCTGCCCGAGTACCGCACGCCAGATCCGATCGAGAAGGAGCTCGAAGCTGCGCGCCGCAGCATCGAGGAGATGCGCGCCCGCGCCGAGGCCGAGATCGAGGCGCGCCGCGAGCAGGTCCGCCAGGAAGCCCTGGCCCAGGCGCGTGCCGAGCTCCAAAGCGAGTTCGAGGCCCTGGTCGACGCCAGCTTCCAGCGCTTCAACATGGTCGTCAACGCCGCCCGCGCGGAGCAGGAGAAGATCGCCCGCGCCGCCGAGCGCGACCTGATCGAGCTGGCGATTGCGATCGCCGCCGACATCGTCGGCGAGGCCCCACCCGAAGAGATGGTCGAGCGCCGCGTGCGCCGCGGCCTGAGCCTGCTGGCGGCCAGCGAGGTGCTGACCATCCTGGTCCACCCAGACGATGTCGCGCTGGTGACGCCCTGGATCGAGCGCTGGCGGCAGGCCGAGGGCGTGCAGGCCGAGATCATCCCGGACCGCGCGATCGAGCCGGGTGGCTGCGAGATCGTCTCGCGTAGCGGCATCTACGATCTCGGGCCCCAGGCACGCCTGGAGATGATCGCCGAGGCCCTGCGCGCTGAGGTGGACGCCGCCTGATGCCAGTCGTCGACCTGCGCCGCTACCAGTCCATCCTGCGTGAATTGCCGCCAGCGCGCCGCGAGGGGCGCGTGCGCGAGGCGGTCGGCGTGGCGCTCGAAGCCGAAGGGCTCGACGTCAGCATCGGCGAACTCTGTCACATCCACCCCGGCCGCGGCGCGCTGGGTGCCGACGCCGAGCCGATCCCGGCTGAGGTGGTCGGCTTTCGCGGCGAGCGCTTCGTGCTCGTGCCACTGACCGACGTCCAGGGCATCGGGCTGGGCAGCAGGGTGACGGCCACCGGCCATCCCTTCCAGGTGCCGGTCGGCGATGCGATGCTCGGACGGGTGCTGGACGGCCTGGGCCGGCCGATCGACGGCCTCGGCCCGCTCCCCTTCCAGCGCTCATACCAGCCCTCACCCCGCCCACCATCCCCGCTCGGCCGTCAGCCCATCAGCAAGTTGATGCCCACCGGCGTGCGCGCGATCGACGCCGCCATCGCCTGCGCCGAAGGCCAGCGCATGGGTATCTTCGCCGGCTCCGGCGTCGGCAAGAGCACGCTGATCGGGATGATCTGCCGCAATATCGAAGCCGACGTCCGCGTCGTGGCGCTCATCGGCGAGCGCGGCCGCGAGGTCCGCAACTTCATCGAAAACGACCTGGGCCCGGAAGGGCTCTCGCGCTCGGTCGTGATCGTCTCGACCTCGGACCAGCCGGCCATGCTGCGTCTCAAGGCCGCCTGGGTCGCCACGGCCATCGCCGAGTACTTCCGTGACGCCGGCCTGCGGGTAGCCCTGATGATGGACTCGGTCACGCGCCTGGCGATGGCCCAGCGCGAGATCGGGCTGGCCGCCGGCGAGCCGCCCACGTCGCGCGGCTACACGCCCTCGGTCTTCAGCCTGTTGCCGAAGGTGCTGGAGCGCGCCGGGATGGGCGAGGTCGGCAGCATCACAGCCTTCTACACCGTCCTGGTCGACGGCGACGACCTGTCCGAGCCGGTCACCGACGCCGTGCGCGGCATCCTGGACGGCCACATCTACCTGTCGCGGGATCTGGCCAACGAGAACCACTTCCCGGCCATCGACGTGCTCGGCAGCATCAGCCGC
>DATGQR010000352.1:0-4634 GCA_035304105.1 Thermomicrobiales bacterium
AGCTGCCCGGCGACTGGCTCCACCAGCCAGCCGGGCAGCTCGATGTAGTCTAGTTGGGAGACGATGTCCGGCCGCTCCACGAGCGCGTCGAACCAGGCAGCTCCGATCTGGATGCCCACTCAAGCTGCTTTCAGCGCGTCCGCCAGCGCCTGGCGCACCAGGTCGCCGAACTCAGACGTTGAGACGGCCGTCTCACCAGCGGCGATGTCGCGGGTGCGTGCGCCATCGTTCAGCACGGTATCGACCGCGGCCTCGACGGCGGCCGCCTCGGCCTCCCGCCCCAGCGAGGTGCGCAGCAGCATGGCCAGCGAGAGGAGCGCGCCGCAGGGGTTGGCCACGCCCTGCCCGGCAATGTCCGGCGCCGAGCCGTGGATCGGCTCGTAGACGCCGAACTGGCGCCCCGGCTCGCCGCCGGCGCCGATGCTCGCCGAAGGGAGCATGCCGAGCGAGCCGGCCAACACCGCCGCCTCGTCGCTCAGGATATCGCCGAACATGTTCTCCATGACCATCACGTCGAAGTCCAGCGGGCGGCTGATCAGTCGCATCGCGCAGGAATCGACCAGGGCGTGATCCAGTTCGATGTCGGGATACTCGTTGCCGACCTCGGTCACAACCTCGCGCCAGAGGCGCGAGGTGGACATGACATTCGCCTTGTCGACGCTGGTGACGCGTTTGCGGCGCGCTCCCGCCATCTGGAACGCCAGCTCGGCGATCCGGCGGATCTCGGCTTCGGAGTAGGGCAGCGTATCGACGGCCTGGCGGCCGTGCTCATCTTCCCAGCGCTTGGACGGCTGGCCGAAGTAGATGCCGCCGGTCAGCTCGCGGACGATGACCAGATCGACGCCCCTGACGACCTCGGGCTTGAGCGGCGAGGCATCCACCAGGGCGTCATAGACCCTGATCGGCCGCAGATTGGCGAACAGGCCCAGGGCCTGGCGCAGCTTGAGCAGACCGGCTTCCGGGCGGATCTCCGGCGCGACGTTCTCCCACTTCGGTCCGCCGACGGCGCCGAGCATGACGGCGTCGCAGCTGCGCGCCAACTCGATGTCTTCGTCGCGTACCGGGACGCCGTGGGCGTCGATGGCCGCACCGCCGATGTTGGCCGTTGTGCATTCGACCTCAAAGCCGCGCGCCGAGGCGATCTGCTCCAGGGTTGCCTGGGCTTCGGCAAGGACCTCCGGCCCGACGCCGTCGCCGGGCAGCATCAGCAGCTTGTGGGTCATGCGCCAGCCTTCGCCTGCTGCGCCTTAACCCGCTCGGTCACGGCGTTCATGAGCCCGCCCGCCTTGATGATCTCCTGGACATAGGGCGAGTGCTGGGTGGCGTCATAGGACTTGCCAGTGCGCACGTTGACGACGACGCCCTCGGTCGTGTCGACTTCCAGGATGTCACCATCTTCGGCGTCATCGACGGCTTCCGGGCACTCGATGATCGGCAGGCCGATGTTGATCGCATTGCGGTAGAAGATGCGCGCGTACGACTTCGCGACGACGCACGACACGCCAGCGCCCTGGATGGCGATCGGCGCGTGTTCGCGGGACGACCCGCAGCCGAAATTCTTGCCGGCCACGATGATGTCGCCCGGCTGGACCTTCTTCGAGAAGCCGGGGTCGATGTCCTCCATCACGTACTGCGCCAGCTCCTCGGCGTCCGACGTCAGCAGATAGCGCGCCGGGATGATGACGTCGGTGTCGATGTCGTCGCCGAACTTCCAGACTCTGCCTCGAAATTGCATGGGATTTCCCTCACCCTCCTGGGACCGAGTTTGTAGTTTGTAGGTCGTAGTTTGTAGGAAGAGGGAACAGCTGGTTTTCCTTGTTCCCTCTTCCCTGTTACCTGTTCCCTAGTCGGCTACTACCGCCTCTACCTGGCTCAGCTGGTCCGGGCTGGCGACGCGGCCGAGGACGGCGCTGGCGGCGGCGACGCGCGGTCCGGCCAGGATGATCTCGGCGCTGCGATGGCCCATGCGGCCCCGGAAGTTGCGGTTGGTGGTCGAGACGCAGCGCTCGCCGTCGGCGATGACGCCCATGTAGCCGCCCAGGCACGGCCCGCACGTCGAGGTGCTGAAGATCGCGCCGGCTTCCATGAAGATCTCGTCGAGACCTTCCTTCGAAGCCTCACGGTGCACCTTCTGGCTGCCCGGGATGACAATCAGCCGGACCATCGGGTGCACCTTGTGGCCCTTGATGACTTCGGCGGCGGCACGCAGATCCGAGAGCCGCCCGTTGGTGCAACTGCCGATGACGACCTGGTTGATCGGCATGTCTTCGATCTCGTCGGCGAAGCGCGTGTTCGACGGCAGGTGCGGCAGGGCCACGACTGGCCGCAGGTTCGTCACATCGATCTCGACGACGCGCTCGTACTCCGCGTCCGGGTCGGCGTAAACCGGCTCATAGGGGCGGTCGGTGACCTCGTCGAGCCAGGCCTTGGTGATGTCGTCGAAGGGGAAGATGCCGGTGTCGGCGCCCGCCTCGATCGCCATGTTGCACATCGCGATGCGGTCATCCTGCGGGAGCTGGTCGATGACCGGGCCGGTGAACTCGAGCGCCATGTTCAGGCCACCGTCGACGCCGATCGTTCCGATCGTGTGGAGGATCAGGTCTTTGCCGCCGATGCCTTCGGGCAGCGTGCCGGTGTAGACCAGCTTCAGCGTCGGCGGGACGCGGATCCAGGTGGTGCCGGTCGCCATGGCGGCGGCGATGTCGGTCGAGCCCATGCCGGTCGAGAAGCAGTTGAAGGCGCCGTAGGTGCAGGTGTGTGAGTCGGCGCCGATGATGATCTGGCCGGGCAGCGTCAGGCCGTTCTCAGGCAGGACGACGTGCTCGATGCCAGCGCGGCCCAGCTCGAAGTAGAGCGTGCCCTGCTCGTGGGCGAACTCGCGCATGATCTTGGCGTTCTCGGCCGAGCGGATGTCCTTGGCTGGAACGAAGTGGTCGGGCACGAAGACGACCTTCTGAGGGTCGAAGACCTTCTCCAGGCCGGTTTTCTGGAACTCGCGAATCGAGAGGGGCGCCGTTACGTCATTGGTCATGACGAGGTCGACTTTCACCTCGACGATATCGCCCGGTGTGACGCTGTCGACGCCAGCGCCGCGCGCCAGAATCTTCTGCGCCATCGTTTGACCCATTGCTACACCGCTTCCTGCTTGCTTGCGCTCGTCATCGCCTGTACCTCCCGGTCGACGAGCGCACGATTGATTGACTGAATATACGCATCGAGGCTGGCCGCGATAATGTCAGTCGAGACAGCGTGGCCAGTATAGACCCGATCACCGACGCGCACACGCGTCAGGACGCTGCCCTGGGCGTCGGCGCTTGAAGTGACCGCTTCGACATGCAAGTGCTCAAGCTTGGGCTGGATGTCGATCATCGCGTCGACGGCGGAATAGAGCGCATCGACCTGGCCGTTGCCGCGCCCGGTGGCCTCGCGCTCGATCCCGTTGATCTCCAGCATCACGGCGGCTTCGCAGGCGCCGTCCGACCCGGAAGCGGCGCGCCAGTCGATCAGGCGCACGAGCTCGACCGGCCCGCGCTGGAGGTCGTCTTCGACGATCGCGATGATATCGGCGTCGGTGACCGTCTTCTTGCGGTCGGTCAGGTCGATGAAGCGTTGGTAGAGCTTCTGCAGCGTCTCGCGGTCGACCTCATAGCCCAGCTCCTGGAGCTTGGCGTTGAAACCGGCGCGGCCGGAGTGCTTGCCCAGCACCAGCTTGGACTCTTCCCAGCCAACCGACTGGGGCGTCATGATCTCGTAGGTCTCGCGATCCTTGAGCATGCCGTCCTGGTGGATGCCGGCCTCGTGGGCGAAGGCGTTGGCGCCGACGATGGCCTTGTTCGGCTGGACCAGGATGCCGGTCATGCGGCTGACCAGGCGGCTGGTCGGCACGATCTGGGTGGTGTCGATGCCGGTGTCCACCCCGTCGAACAGGTCGTGGCGGGTCTTGAGAGCCATGACGACCTCTTCCAGCGAGGTGTTGCCGGCGCGCTCGCCGATGCCGTTGATCGTGACCTCGACCTGGCGCGCGCCGGCCTGGACCGCCGCCAGCGTGTTGGCGGTTGCCATGCCCAGGTCGTTATGGCAGTGGACGCTGATCACGACGTCTTCGATGCCGGGCGTGTTGGCCCTGACGTAGCGAATCAGCTCGGCGTACTCGGCCGGCATGGTGTAGCCGACCGTATCGGGGATGTTGATCGTCGTGGCGCCTTCCTCGATCGCCGCGGCGAAGATGCGGCAGAGGAAATCCCAGTCGCTGCGCGTGGCGTCCTCGGCCGAGAACTCGACCTTGGAGACGTAGCCCTTGCAGCGCCGCACGGCCGCGCGAGCCATCTCGACGACCTCGTCGGGTGACTTTCTGAGCTTGCGCTCCATGTGGATCGGCGAGGTGGAGATGAAGGTGTGGATCGAGGCGTCCTCGGCGTGCTGGACGGCTTCCCAGGCGGCGTCGATGTCGGTGAAGCTCGTGCGCGCCAGGCCGAGCACGGTCAGGCCCTTGACCTCCTTGGCGATGCGCCGGACGGCGTCCAGGTCGCCGGGCGAGGCGGCCGGGAAGCCGGCCTCGATGATGTCGACGCCCAGGCGCGCGAGCTGGCGAGCGACTTCAATCTTCTGCTCGGTGTTCATCGTCGCGCCGGGAG
>DATGQR010000353.1:0-2001 GCA_035304105.1 Thermomicrobiales bacterium
TTTTCTATCCGCTCCTGAGATACCGCCGCCTGCCCTCTGACCGGGAGGCCTCCTAGACTGGGTGTTGTTTGCTCAGTTTTGGTCAGGAAGACGAGGCGTATCATCAGCACACTGATCCGCGCGAGCGGCGCGGGCAAGCACTTCGGCTCCGTTCAGGCGCTGGACTCCATCGATCTACAGATCCAGAGCGGCGAGATCATCGGCATCGTCGGCCCCAGCGGCTCCGGCAAGACCACCACCATCCGCCTGCTCCTCGGCCTCTACGAGCCGTCCCACGGCCACGTTGAGGTCTTCGACGCGCGCTCCGGTGACTTCAGCCGCGTCGACCGCGAGCGCATCGGCTACCTGCCGCAGCACTTCCTGCTCTACGAAGACCTGACCGTCACCGAGAACCTGCTCTTCGCCGCCGGCATCTACGGCCTCGGCCCGCGCCAGCGGCGCGACCGTATCCCGCGCCTGCTCGAACGGCTGGAGCTGACCGACGCCAAAGACCGCCTGGCGCGTGACATCTCCGGCGGCATGCAGCGCCGCGTCGCCCTGGCCGCCACCCTGATTCACCAGCCCGACCTAATCGTGCTCGACGAGCCGACCGCCGGCCTGGACCCCGTCCTGCGCGAGTCGATCTGGCAGATGTTCGCGGAGCTGCGCGCGCAGGGCGCCTCGCTGGTCATCACCACGCAGTACATCACCGAAACCGAGAACTGCGACCGCGTCATCCTGCTCAACGACGGGCGCATCGTCGCCAGCGGCGCGCCCGAGGAATTGCGCAGCCAGGTCTTCGGCGGCGAGCTCGTGCGGCTGAAGTCGCGCGATCTGACGCCCGAGCTGGCCGTCCACCTTCTGAGCCTGGACTACGTCCTGCGCGGCCAGCGGACGGCTCCCGACGAGATCGAACTCGTCGTCGAAGCCGCCCACGAGGCCATCCCGCGGCTCAACGACGAGATGCGCCAGATGGGCTTCGAGATCGACGAACTCGAAGAGATCCAGCTCTCGCTGGATGCCGTCTTCGTCGAGCTCGTCCGCAATGCACGGGATGACGAGCGCAATGCGCTACGTGCTTAGTCGCTTCTGGCGCGCGATCCTGCGCCCGGCCTCCTTCGTCGGCAAAGACATCACCCAGATCCGCCGGCAGCCGCAGCTGATCGTCGCGCTGATCGTCGCGCCCTTCCTCGTCCTGCTGCTCTTCGGCATCGGCTATGAGGGCGACGCCGCGCCGGTCAGGACGGTGCTGGTCATCCCGCCCGACAGCCAGCTCAGCACCGAGCGCGAGGCTTACGAGGAGAATTTCGTCTCACCGCTCGTCCTCGTCGCCGTCACCAATAACCGCGATGCGGCCCTCGACGAGCTTGAGGAGCGCGACGTCGACCTGGTCGTCGCCTTCCCGGAGAGGGCTTTCGAGACGATCACGGCCGGCGAGGAGGCCCAGATCGACGTCTACTACAACGAGCTGACGCCCTTCCAGCGCAACTGGCTGGAGTTCTACGCGCGCGTTCAGACCTCGGAGATCAACGAGCTCGTCCAGCGCGAGGTGCTGGAGCAGGGCATGGATGAATCGCGCACCAATCTCGACCAGCTCAACCAGTACCCGGCCGACGCGTCCGCCGGGCTCGACCGCCTCAACGCCGCGCTCGAGCAGGGCGATCGCGAGGCAGCCGCCCAGGAAGCGCGCGCGCTGCGCGAGCTCACCGACCAGACGCGCAGCAACGTCGTTCAGTTTCGCCGGGTGCTGCTGGCCAGCGCCCTCTCGGTCGGCGCCGTCGGCGCCCCGGAGAGCTCGCCGGTCCAGAACCTCGAAGCGCTCGACCGCCACCTCAACGAGATCGACACCGGCTCGACCAATATCCTGACCCGCATCACGACCGAGAATGCCGGCCCGCAGGAGATCGGCGGCGATGTCGACTTCATCAACGGCCAGCTCGGCGGCTTCTCGGAGACCGCCGCCCAGCTTCCGGCCATCCCGGTCAACGTGCTCGTCTCGCCCTTTATCTCAGTCGAGAACAA
>DATGQR010000354.1:0-3476 GCA_035304105.1 Thermomicrobiales bacterium
ACCGCAATGTCGAGCGCATCGTCGAGCACGCCGCCTCGCTGGATACCTTCGTGCGCATCGACATGGAGGAGTCCAGCCGCGTCGATGTTACCCTGCTGATCTACCGCAACCTGCGCGGCTCCGGCCACGACAACGTCGGCGTCGTCCTCCAGTCCTACCTCTACCGCACCGAGCGCGACTTGAAGATGTTGATGGAGTACCAGCCCAACCTGCGTATCGTGAAGGGCGCCTACCTGGAGCCGCCGGAGGTCGCCTACCCCAATAAGCGCGATGTCGACGTCGCCTACCTGCGGGCCGCCAAGTACGCCCTGGCCTACGGCGGCTACACGGCCATCGCCACTCACGACGACCGCATCATCGACTACGTCATCGAGTACACCACCCGCAACAACATCAGCCAGGACAAGTTCGAGTTCCAGATGCTCTACGGCATCCGGACCGACCTTCAGAGGGAACTGCTCGAGCGCGGCTACAAGGTGCTGATCGCGACCCCGTTCGGCCCGGACTGGTATCCCTACCTGATGCGGCGCATGGCCGAGCGCCCGGCCAACCTGCTCTTCGTGGCGCGGCAGATGCTGCCCGGGGCCTAGCGCCAGCCGCCGAAATACGGACACGGGGTGGGCATGGTCGGAGGCACAGGCGAAAGCAGCCCGGACCCGGAACTCCGTATCACCCTGCTCGGGGCGTTCAGCGTCCGCGCTGCGGGTCGCGAGGTGCCGCCCGCGGATTGGAAGCGACGCAGCGCTGTGGCGCTGGTGAAGATCCTGGCGCTCACGCCCGGCCACCGATTGCACCGCGAGCAGCTCATGGAACTGCTCTGGCCCGCCAGCGCCCCCGAACAGGCCGGCAACAATCTCCACCAGGCGCTCTATGCCGCCCGCCGCGCGCTCGGCGACCAGGCGTTCGAGCGCGAGTCACGACTGGACGCGCGAGCTGGCGGCGGCGATTGAGCCCTTCTCGACCGGCGGGGCCTAAGTGAACGGGAGTTCCGAACTCAAGGCGCGCGCTGCCTACGGCGTGAACTATGAGCGCCTCGCTGAGATCAAGCGGCGCTACGACCCGACCAACATCTTCCGCCACAACCAGAACATCAAGCCGGCCGGCTAACCTGGCGGACACTTGACAGCGACGCGGCCGGCGATACTTGCCGCCGGCCGCGAACATATCACTAGCGAACTCGTGACGGCTCGCCGCCGACGGTGTCGCGGTAGGGCAGGTAGACCCGGAAGGTCGGCTCCTCATCCGGCTCCACGGGGGTGATCTCGACGCCCGGGTACCTGCGCTTGACCTCCTCGATGTCGTCCAGATAGGGGCGGATGAAGACGAACAGCGGGCGGTCGTCGTCGGGGTCGATCCGAAAGTGATAGATGCCGAACTTCTCCGAGCGGTCCTCGCCTTCGACCTCCGGCGCCAGGTACTCCATGGTCACGTAATCGATCGACCAGGTGCCGGAGTAGAAGTAGACGTAGCGGCCCTCGCCGTGTTCGTCCAGGAAGCGGGCCGCGTCGGAGATGGGCTTGCCGAGGATCGCCGCCTGCACCTCCGGATCGGCGAAGTCATCGAAATAGAGGTCGAGGTTCTGGTAGACCACCACGCCGACGACGAGCGTGAGCGCGGTCGCGGCCGCGAGGGTTGCCTGCCGCCCCCAGGACCGGGCGATCTCAACCAGCCGCGCGCAGGCCAGCCCGCAGAACATCGCCAGGAAGGGCGCCATGGCCAGCGTGCGCCGCGCCAGCCCGCCCTCGCTGAGCGCCGCCCCGAGCGGCATGATCAGCACGACCATCAGCCCAAGATACACCAGCGGGCTGCGCGGCCGGCGCAGGGCCAGCAGAACACCGAGGCCGGCCAGGGCGAGCATCGCCTTCGGGGTGATCGCCGTGAACCCCGTGCCATCCACCAGGTCCACCTCAGGGGGCCCGCAGCACAGGCCGTCCCAGACGTCGCGGTAGGCGATGGCGATGAAGCGCGCCTGATCCCCGCGGCCATCCAGCGCCTGCCACTCCTCGGTATCGGTGATGCGCGCCTTCTTGAAGTGCACCCAGTAGTGAGTGTCATCCGACGTCGCATAGCGGATCATCGGCAGCAGCACGATCAACAGCGCCAGGCCGAAGGCCCCGGCGCAGAGGATGGCCCGCCGAGGAACCGCCCGCAGACGCAGGAGCAGGCCCGCGCCCAGGAACAGCATGACCGTAGCGGCCAGCAAGGGGTGGGCGTTGTAGACGTAGATGCCGAGCGCGGTCAGCGCCCCGGCCGCGGCCCACCAGCGCCAGTCGGTGTCGCGGACCGCTTCGACGGCGGCGCCGGCCAGGAGCACGGCGACCAGCGGCCAGGCCTCCAGTGGGAAGCCGAGCCGCGCGAAGTGGATGTGCCAGTTCATCGCCGCCAGGACGCTGGCGCCGACCAATGCGACCGGAATGCCGAAGTTGCGGCGCAGCACGATGTAGAGCGCCAGGACGGTCAGCGTCCCGAGCAGCGCCGGGACGATTCGCACGGCGAAGACGGTCTGGCCGAAGAGCCAGATCGAGGGCGCAACCAGGTAGATCGGCCCGGTCGGCTGGCCGGCGGCGCGGCGCGAGTAGACGCCGATCTCGCCCTCGTCGAGGATGCGCCTGGCTTCCAGCCCGACGACTGCCTCATCGCCATGAAAGCCAGCCGGCAGGGTGCTGAGGTTGACGGTGCGAAACAGCAGCGCGGCCAGAACGATCAGCGCGACGGCGGCGACTTCGAGGAGGAGCGCCCGGCGCCCCGCGAGCGCGGCGAACGCTGCGCCCGGGCGTAGAGCCCCGGCGTGGCCGGCGAGAGCGTCGGGTTGCGATCGGACCGGAGGCAGCGACATTGCCCGCGAGCCATCCCTTACCTGATCTATATCCCGAAACCTGTCCTGTTCTTCTGTGCCGGGGCCTGCTTACTACCCATACTTAGCTCGCCGAAAGGCCGTTTCGTCCCCACGGTAAGCAGATTGGGGTCGAGAGTATTCCACGGCCTCCGCCGGCCAACCAAGCCCCGCAGATCAGCGCTCGATGGAGGTTTCCCTGGCGATGACGGAGAGGCGCGAGCCCGCGATGCCGGATCAGGATTCCCAGCCATCACGCACAGCGCAGAATGCCTGGCTCCAGAATGCGAGACGGCGCGAGCTGCTCGCGCTGGGCGTCATCGCGCTCCTGGCGCTGGCCATCCGGGTCGCCTGGCTGGGCTCGATCCCCGGCAACATCACCGCTGACGAAGCCGACAACCTGAAGACGATCTTCAGCATCCAGACCAGGAGTGAACCGGGGTTCTTCGGGCTGGACTGGAAACCACAGCCCGCCATGAGCATGTACCTCGTCTCCGGCTTCATGCAGATCTTCGGGCAGGACATCTTCGGGATGCGCATGGCCTCGGCGGTGCTGAGCACGCTGGCGCTGCTGCCCTTCTACGCCCTGGCGCGGCGCGTCGTCGGCCCACTCGCGGCGCTGGGCGGCGCGGCGCTGCTCGCC
>DATGQR010000355.1:0-4000 GCA_035304105.1 Thermomicrobiales bacterium
CATCGCGGGCGCACTCTTCTTCGGTAGTTTCGTGCTGGTGCCGTTCCTCAACGTCGCCTTCCTGCCAGACTCCGGCGAGAACTCGCTTACGATCACCGTCGCCGCGCGCCCGGGCGAGACCCAGGAAGCCGTGCTGGAGCAGACGATCCAGATCGAGGAACTGCTGCGGGACTACGATGTCGATCGCTACCAGACGGTCATCACCGGCGCGTCCGGCGACATCGGCGCGATTGGCGCGATCCTCTCCGGCGAGAACCCGAACAGCGCCACGATGACCGTCTACTTCGAGAGCACTGAGGACAAGGTCGAGGTCGCCGAGGAACTGCGCGAGCGCTTCGCCGAGGTCTTCCCGGAGAGCGAGCACATCTCCGTCTCGACCGGCGGGGACTTCTCAGGCGGCGGCGTGCAGATCGTGGTCGCGGCCGAGGACCCCGGCGCCGCGGCGATCCTGCCGGAATTCACCAGCGAGGTCGAAGCGGCCGTCGCCAGCGTGGACGATGTCGTCAACGTCTCCAGCACGCTGGGCGCCGTCCAGGATGCGATCCAGATCGAAGTCGACCCGGTCCGCGCGGCCGACGCCGGCCTGACCCCCGCGCAGGTCTCGGACAGCCTGCGGAACCTGTCCTCGGCGACCACGGTCACGACCGTCATGCTCGAGCGTGGCCCGGTGCCGGTGATCCTGCAGGTGTCCGGCGGTGACATCCAGACCGTCGAAGAGCTCGAAGCGCTGGAGATCGTCCCCGGCGTCACCATCGGCGACGTCGCGACCGTCAGCGAGGTCACCCAGCAGGTCAGCATCACTCGCGTCGACGGTAACCAGGCCGCCACGATCACGGCCGACATCACCTCGGAGAACACCGGCGGTGTCTCGGCCGAGGTCCAGCGGGCAGTCGACGATCTCGACACGCCGGAGGGCATCGACGTCGTCTTCGGCGGCGTGGCCGGCGACATCGAGCAGGGCTTCACCGATATGTTCGTGGCGATCATCATCTCGATCGCGCTGGTCTACACGATCATGGCGCTGCTCTTCGGCAGCTGGCTGGACCCGTTCGTGATCCTCTTCAGCCTGCCGCTGGCGTCGATCGGCGCGATCGTGGCGCTGTTCGTCACCGGCACGGCCCTGAGCGTCAGCGCCCTGATCGGCGTCCTGATGCTGGTCGGCATCGTCGTAACCAACGCGATCGTGATGCTCGAATTCGTCATCATGCTCCGCAAGGATCACGGCTACTCCACGTATGACGCGCTGGTCGTGGGCGCCCAAACGCGCCTGCGCCCGATCCTGATGACCGCCTTCGCGGCGATGCTGGCGCTGGTGCCGCTCTCGCTTGGCCTGACCGAGGGCGCGCTGATTGCGGCCGACCTGGGCCGCACGGTGATCGGCGGGCTGTTCTCCTCGACGCTGCTGACGCTGGTCGTCGTGCCGGTCATCTACAGCCTGGTCGACGACCTGAAGGTGCGCTTCGGCCACGCCGAGCGCGTCCCGGTGACTCCGAGCGGCCCTGTCCCGGCGGCCGGCGAGCTGAGCCCGGGGCAGTCTGGCGGGAGCGAGTAAGATGCCGGGGTACGTCTATCTAGATCCGGAGAGAGTGATGACCGGACGCCTTGCGCCCTACATGACGCGGCTGCTAATCGCCGTCCACGACCACAACGACATCGAGATCGGCGTCGAGTGGGGCCGGGCGCTGGCCTCGGCGCTGCACCTGCCGATCACCTTCGCAGCGGTCGTCGACCGCCCACAAGAGAACGCCAGCGTCGAGCAGCTGGCCCTGATGGCGCGCGACACTCTGGGGATCGTCGCATCCGATCCACGGCTGCGCGGCCTGGACGTCTCGATCGACGTCGTCACCGGCGACCCGGCCGAGCGGCTCCCGGAGCTGGCCGGGCGCGAGGAGGGCACGCTGCTGATCCTGGCGCTTGAGCGCGAGGAGGGCAGCGAGCGCTCGCTGGCTGAGGGCTCGCGGTTGCGGAAGATCCTGCGGAACCTGCGATCGGCCTACATGCTCCTGCCGGTCGAGGCGCGCGTCCAGCCGCGCGTTCACAGTATCGTCGTCGGCTACGACCGCTCCGCGCACTCCTCCGAGGTGTTGCGCGTGGCGCGAGTGATGGCCGGCTCACTGGACGTCAACGTCATCGCGGTTGAGGCGATCGAGCCCGAATCGGCCTCGCCCGAGGAGTTTCAACGCAGCGAGCTGGTCCTCGACGAGCGGCTGATTCGGGCGCGCGGCTTTGCCAGCCGGACCTTGCTGGCCGTCGCGCGGGCGCGTGACGCCGCGGCGATCGTCGTCGGCTCGCACGGCCTGGGCACCTCGCCGCAGCTCCTGATGGGCCGCACGACCGAGTGGCTGGCGAACTACTCCGACCGTCCAGTGCTGGTCGTGCCTCAGCCGCGCTAGCTGGTTGACGAAGGGCTCTGACGTGGCCGGGCAGCGCGAGCCGGATGGCGCGCGCTCCCGGCCGCTTCTCGAAGTGATCGCCCTGTCCGCCGATGATGCCATCGCCGCCGAGCGCGGCGGGGCCGACCGCCTGGAGATCGTGCGGGCGATCGACACCGGCGGCCTCACCCCGGATCTGGAGAACTTCGAACGCATCCGCGCCGCCGTCAGGCTGCCCCTGCGGGTGATGTTGCGGAGCAACGCCGGGTTCCAGGTGTCGCCCGGCGAGCTGGAGGAGCTATGCCGGGCGGCCGCGGCGCTGCGCGCTTCCGGCGCCGATCAGTTCGTCTTTGGTTTCCTCGATGACTGCTGTGACCTCGACCTGCCGGCCATCCGGACGCTGGCCGACGCCGTCGCGCCCCATCCCTGGACGCTCCACCACGCCTTCGATCATGCCCGCGATCTGCGCGCCGCCTGGGATGCGGCCCAAGCGCTAACCGGCCTCGACTGCATCCTCACCGGCGGCGTCCGTGGCGACCTCTCCACCGGGCTCGACGCGCTCATCTCCCGCGCCGCCTGGCAGGCTGACGGTCCCCGCTGGCTGGCCGGCGGCGGTCTGACGCTGGCGCATCTAGAACCACTCCGCGCGGCCGGCATCACCATGTTCCACACAGGCCGCGCCGCCCGCCACTCTGGAAGTTGGAGCCGCCCCGTCAGCGCGGAGGCCGTGCGCCGTTGGCGGGACGTCCTCGACGCTACCGCTTGACTCAATCCCTGCTGTCCCTGTCATACATCTGGCTCGTTTCTGCCCTCTTCGACTTCTGCAGGAGGTCATCCTGAAACCCAGAAGACCTGCACGAATCACCCACCCTTGCGGTAATTGGCAAGAGCAGTTCCAAGGTGGGCCACCCGATTTGCAATGTGGACCTGGTGGCCCAGATATCGGCCCCGTCCTCCATGACCAGGTTTGTTCCCTTGGGATTCCGGAAGCTCGCATCCGTGGGTTGGGAACTCCGGTGTGTCCTTCTCTCAGGGCACTATAGTAAGCACAGTGGCAATTCCCCTCCGTGAAAGGCCAAGCGCCATGGCGACCACCTGTACCCATATGGACCAGATCCGCGACGTCGAGCCGAACTCCTGGGGCTGCGAGGAATGCCTGGCGATGGGCGACACCTGGGTCCACCTGCGGGTCTGCCTGATCTGCGGCCATGTCGGCTGCTGTGACTCCTCGAAGAACAAGCACGCCACCAAACACTTCCACGACACCAATCACCCGATCGTCCAGTCATTCGAACGGGGCGAGGACTGGAAGTGGTGCTACGCGGACCAGGTGTTTATTCCGTAGCTCTCTGGCTGCAGACCGCAGGCCGAATTGACATCGCGTCCGGGCATTGAAGAGTCGGTGATCTCTTCGGATAGACACACCAGCCGGCACTTCGACCTCGTTCGAACGGGACGAGTACTGCAAATCGTGCAATGCGGATCAGGCATTTTGCCCTGGATCCGTCTGCCGTCGGCCTTGGGCCGGGGATGCGCGTCGCCGCTGTGCGTACTGTCTGCCTGACTCAGTCAGGTCGAGCAGTGAGGCCTGAAAAAGCAGAGAGAGCGGAATCGGAGGCACGCCGTGC
>DATGQR010000356.1:0-4385 GCA_035304105.1 Thermomicrobiales bacterium
GCGTTCCGGCCATGACGGACACCATTCCGCTCATCATCCAGAACTGTCCGGCATCATTCCGGAGCACTGTCCGCCATGCCATCGGAATGCTGTCCGCCATCCGTCCGGAATCCCGTCCGTCATGGGCCGGTGCACGCAGTAGCCCCAGGCTTCGATCTGGCGCGCCGTCTCTACCGCCTGCGGGGCGGATAGCGCGTCCATCCACGTCCAGACGCCGAGGCGGCCGAGTCGTTGTGCGCTACGGGCGGTCATCGGATGCTGCTTCACACGTTGAATTCGTATCCGTTTGACTCGTGATGTCCGACGCCCTGTGACCGGCCAGCAGATCCTCACGGGCGGCCCTGAGATCCGCCAGCAGTTGCGTGTTCATCGCGGTGATTGCCAGCCAGCGACGCTCAAAATAAACTGATCGATAAGTAAACGCAAACGCCGGCCCGAAAGAACGAGCACGCAATCGAGCGCTGACCGATGAAACGCGAATCCCGGCTCACGCTCGGCGCACTCGCCGCGCTTTCCCTGCTCGCTGTCGGCTGCACGTCGGCGGCCAAGACGCGCATCGCCATGGACTCAGATGACATCGCGGGCGTCGTGAGCGGTCCGCGAGGCCCCGAGGCCGGCGTCTGGGTCATCGCCGAGACGACGGAACTCCCCACCAAGATGGCCAAGATCGTCGTCACCGATGAGCAGGGCCGCTATGTCCTGCCCGATCTCCCACAGGCGAAGTATCGCGTGTGGGTGCGCGGCTACGGGCTGGTGGACTCGAAGCCCATGGAAGCTTCGCCGGGCAAGCCGCTCGATCTTACCGCCGCGCCGGCTCCGGATGCCCGAGCCGCCGCCGAGTACTACCCGGCGAATTACTGGTTCTCGCTGCTCGAAGCGCCGCTCGAGAGCGCCTTCGCCGGCGTCGCTCACCAGCCCCAGGCCATTCCACCGAGCACCCAGCAGCAGTGGGTGCACTGGATCACGGAGAAATGCCGGCTCTGCCATCAGCTTGGCAGCAAGGCGACGCGCGAGATCCCGAAGGCCAATGGCGAATTCGATACTTCGACGGAGGCCTGGTATCACCGCATCACGCTCGGCGTCATGGGCGACTGGATGGTGAGGGAAGCGGCCAAGGTGGGTCCGACCGGGATGCAGGCGCTCGCCGACTGGACCGATCGGATCGCCGCCGGTGCGCTGCCTGCCGAAGTCCCGCCACGCCCGAGCGGGGTGGAACGCAACCTCGTCGTCACACTCTGGGACTGGGCCGACGGCGCCTTCATCCACGATGAGATCGCCACCGACAAGCGCAGTCCAACGGTGAACGCCGGCGGGCGAGTTTATGGGGTCTCGACCGATCCGTGCTGTGGCGACGACGTCTCCGACAAGATGACCTGGTTCGATCCGCGCGATAACACGGTCGGCGAGCGGCTGATGCCAAGCACGGATCCGAAGGTGCGTCCCAGCCCCCACAATCCCATGATGGATGGCCAGGGGCGGGTGTGGATGACCTCGGCGTTTCGCGCGCCGGAGAAGAACCCTCGCTTCTGCACCGATCCTTCGAACCCGTCCGCGAAGTTCTTCCCCATGCCCTATCCGGCCGGCACGCCGCGTCAGCTCGTGGTCTACGACCCGAAGACCGACAAGATGACGATGGTCGAGACCTGCTCGGGCACGCACCATCTCACCTTCGGCAAGGACGATAGTCTCTATCTGACTGGTGACATCAAGGTGGCCGCATGGCTCGACACCCGGATCTATGACAAGACGGCCGATGCGGGCGCGGCGCTCGGCTGGTGCCCGCTGGTGCTCGACACCAATGGCGATGGGCGCATCGGCGAGTGGATCGACACGAAGTACACCGGACCGCAAACGCCCCCCTTCGACTCGAAGAAAGACCGGCGCATCGAGGGCTTTCTCTACGGGCTGGGTGTGAGCCCTGCCGACGAGAGCGTCTGGTACGCCGTGGTGAGCTACGGGGCGGACGAGCAACCGCCGATTCCGGGCGGGCTCGTGCGCATGCAGCGCGGCAGCCGCCCGCCGGAGACCTGCAAGGTAGAGTTCTTCGAGCCGCCGGTGAAGGACGGCAAGGCGCTCGCCTTCAGCCCCCGGGGCGTAGATGTCGACAGCGAGGGCGTCGCTTGGGTGGGCTTTGCGGCCGGACGGATCGGGCGCTTCGATCGCCGCCAGTGCAAGGTGCTGAGCGGTCCCACCGCCACGGGCCAGCACTGCCCGGAAGGGTGGACCTTCTACGACTCGCCGGGTCCGAAGCTGAAGAACGTCACCGAAGGCAGCGCCGATCATCACTACCTCTCCTGGGTCGATCTGCACGACACGCTCGGGCTCGGCAAGGACGCGCCGATCATCCCGGGGAGCAACTCCGACTCGCTGCTCGCGGTGGACCCCAAGAGCGGCAAGATCACGGTGCTGCGCGTGCCCTATCCGCTCGGGTTCTATGCTCGCGGGCTCGATGGGCGCATCGATGACGCACGCGCGGGCTGGAAGGGTCGCGGCCTCTGGTCGACCTATGCCGAGGTGGCGCTCAATCACATCGAAGGCGGCCGCGGCGCCCATGCCAAAGTCGTGAAGATGCAGCTGCGGCCCGATCCGCTCGCGAAGTGATCGACGCCGTGTGCGAGCTCACCTGCACTGCGACCAGACAGTGGCGGCCATGAGTGTGGCCTTACTGATCCTGCACGGGCTGGCGGCTGTC
The DNA here is from genome assembly GCA_035304105.1 of Thermomicrobiales bacterium. GTDB lineage: Bacteria > Chloroflexota > Chloroflexia > Thermomicrobiales > CFX8 > JAUIIK01. The sequence continues at coordinate 2,693 of DATGQR010000356.1, forward strand.
TTCCTGATCGGTGCGCTCACGCATCAGGCCGCCGGCCTCCTGCGCACTGCTGCACCGGCAGGACGCGGCTTCGTGCAGCGCTTCGCTGCAGTCCGCCCGGGCGGCTACGCCGGGGCGATCGTCGTGCTTTACCTCGTGACGCTGCTGCTCGGGGCGTTGATTTACCCGAGCTATGCGCTCGGGCCGCGCGCGGCGATTCGCGTCGAGTGGCCGGCGGCGTTCGCGAGCTTCGAGATCAAGGAGCACTTCGCCGCCCTCGGCCTTGCACTGCTGCCGGCCTACTGGGAGCTGTGGCGGGGTGCGCCGCCGGAAGAAGAGAAAGGCTCGGCGACGCGGCGTGCGGTGACGCTGCTGCTGGCGCTCATCGTCTGGGTGGCTTTCCTCGTCGGGCGCGTGCTGAACAACCTGGGAGGGTTGTCGTGACGAGGCGCCCGTGGACACTGATTGCGCCGGTCTTCGCAATCGTCTACGGCGGATTTTATGTGGTGAAGCAGCCGGTTTTCATTTACTACCCGCTGCATGACGCGCTCACGCTCGAGCGGCTTGCCCCGGAGTACGGCCCGGGAATGCTCTGGTACGGTTGGCTCACCGCAGGAGCGCTCGTCGCAGCGGCGGCCGCGTGGCTGGCGCCGGCGCGCTGGGCGGCGCGTGTACCGCCCGCGGCATCCGGGGCGGCGGTGCTGGGCGTCATGATCCTGATCGTCATCGAGGAGCTGCGGGGATTGTTCTCGTGAGGAATGTAGAGCGGATGAATGTACTAGCGCAGCCGTCAGTTGAAGGCGGCGAGACGGTCTCGCGCGAGGAGACGCAGGCGAAGATCAATCGCTTTTATGCGGCGGTGGCCGCTCCTCCGCCACGCCCGAACTGGACGGTGATGGACGCCTTCGAGGCGCTGGTCGAGCGTCAGCCCGAGCGCAGCTGCCTGATCTACGAAGACCGGACATGGAGCTTCCGCGAGCTCGATGCGCTCGCGGTGCGCTACGCGGCGCTCGCCCTCGAGCTCGGGCTGCGCGCCGGGGATACGGGCGCCGTGATGATCGAGAATCGCCCGGAGTTCTTCGCCGCCTGGATGGGGCTGGCGAAGATCGGCGTCACGGCCGCTCTCGTCAACACTCAGGCGCGCAAGCAGGCTCTCGAACACGCGGTCAAGGAGACCGGCTCCCGCGTGCTGCTGATCGGCGCGGAATGCCTGGATCAACTCCTGGAGACGCAGACGCCCGGCAGCGGCGTGCAGATCCTGGTCGTCCCGGATGGCGCCAAAGCGCCGCCGCTGCCTGCTGGGCTCGAAGACATTACGCCGAGGCTCGCCAAGGTCGAGCCGCTGGTCGATGCGGCCAGCGGTCGGCAGAACATCCGCTCGGAAGATCCTTGCTTCCTCATCTTCACCTCCGGCACCACGGGGCTGCCGAAGGCCGCGCGCGTCAGTCATCGACGCTTCCTCGGCATCGGCGCCGGCTGGAAGACGGCGGCCGAGCTCGGGCCTGATGACGTCTTCTACTGCGTGCTGCCGCTTTTCCACGGCGCGGCGCTGATGTCGCTCTACTCGACGGCGATCGCCACCGGCGGCGCGACCGTCGTGCGCCGCAAGTTCAGCACCAGCCGTTTCTGGGACGACGTGAGGAAGCACGGGATCACGGTCTTCCAGTACGTGGGCGAGGTCTGTCGCTACCTTACGAACACGCCAGTCCAGCCG
>DATGQR010000357.1:0-5382 GCA_035304105.1 Thermomicrobiales bacterium
AGGATGGCGGCACAACGGCACATCGCGCATCAGCAAAGGAAGTGGGTGAACCCTTGCACGCCGGTGATGTGCTGGTTCAGATGCTCATCAACTACGGGGTCGAATATGTCTTCGGGCTGCCCGGAGGCCAGACCGCGGCGCTCTACGACGCGATCTATCGACGGCCGGACCAGATTCAGCACATTCTGATGCGCGACGAGCGCAGCGCCGCCTACGCCGCCGATGCCTACGCGAGGGTGACCGGCCGCATCGGCGTCTGCGATGCCACCGTCGGGCCGGGTGCGACTAAGTTGCCCTCCGGGCTGGCGGAAGCCAAGCACTCGTCGATCCCCGTGCTGGCGATCCTCAGCGACATCAAGCAATCGACGTTGCCGCTCAGCGACTATGGGGCGGCGTCCCAGGCGCTCGATCAGCTGCGTATGCTCGAGCCAATGATCAAGTGGGGCGCGAAGGTGCCGGTCGTCGAGATCCTGCCCGCCATGCTGCGCAATGCCATGCGCCAGGCGACCAGCGGGCGGCCGGGGCCAGTGGTGCTCGACATCCCAGACGACGTCTTCACGGTTGACTGCTCCGGCTTGGATCTCGACACCGCGGCGCAGATTCGCGACGGCAGCTTCCCGCAGCGGCGTGTCGGCCCCGACGCCGACTCGATCGCGCTGGCCTCGTTCCAGCTGATCGAGGCGGAGCGCCCGGTCATCGTCGCCGGAGGCGGGGTCCACAATTCCGGCGCGACCGACGAGCTGCTGCGCTTGGCGGAGCGCCTGGATATCCCGGTTGCGACGACCTGGAGCGGCAAGGGCGCGCTGCCCGAGACGCACCCTCTGGCGCTCGGGCTGCTCGGATCGATGGGCACCACCTGCGCCACCGAGATCGTCGCCGAGGCCGACGTCGTTTTCCTGATTGGCAACAAGAGTGGGCAGAACTCGACCTTCGCCTGGAGCTTGCCGCGCGACGATCAGGCGGTCATCCATCTCGACATCGACCCGGTCGAGGTCGGCAAGGTATTCACCACGGCGGTCGGGCTGGTCGGCGACGCGCGCACCGGCCTGCAGATGCTCCTGGGCCAGGTCTTCCGGGTGGAGCGGCCCGAGTGGCTCGCGCGCGTCGCCGAGGCGCGGGACGCGTGGCGGGCGCAGCTCGACGTCGAGCGGGGCAGCGACCAGGTGCCGGTCACGCCGCAGCGGGTGATGGGTGAGCTTCAGAAGCTGTGGGGCGAGGATGATCTGCTCGTGTGCGACGCCAGCTTCGCCAGTGGCTGGGGTGGCGCCTACCTGCAGCTGCCGGTCGCAGGCCGCCGGGCGCTCTTCCCGCGCGGCATCGCCGGGCTGGGCTGGGGCCTGCCGGCGGCGATCGGGGCGCGCTTCGGCCACCAGGAGGGCACCGTCGTCTGCCTGGCCGGCGACGGCGGCTTCGCCTACAGCGTCGCCGAGCTGTCGACGCTCGCCAAGTACGGCCTGAAAGTCGTCAGCATCGTCCTCAACAACAGCGCCCTGAGCTGGATCAAGTGGAACCAGCGCATGACCTGGGGCGAGCGCTACCAGTCGTCCGACTTCCCGGATGTCGACTTCGCGGCGGTCGCTCGCGGCTTCGGCTGCGAGGGCATCACGGTGACGAAACCGGACGAGCTGGCGGCGGCGTTGCAGTCTGCGTTCGCCAGCGACGGCCCGGTGGTGATCGACGTGAAGACCGAGGAGTGGGAGACGCCGATTCTCGCTTACCGCGCCGCCGTTGAGCGCCCAGCCGAAGCCACCGCCACCTCCGCCCACGCCACCCGCCAGGCGCACCATCCCCGGCAACGCGGATAGGATCCGCCGTTTCTCAACGTCGTAGACGGGGCGCCGTTCCGGTAATGGGGGATGGGGATTATGCGCCTGTGACGATCTCCGCAAGCAGGGTGGGGTCGATGCTGCCGCCGCTGACGATCGCGACGGTGCGGCCGCGCTCCTCGCGGGGCAGTCTCAGCGCGGCGGCGACTGACAGCGCGCCGGCGCCTTCGGCCACGAGCTTGTTCTTGTTCGCCAGCAGACGGATGGCGGCGCGCGTCTCGTCGTCGCTGACGGTGAGGCAGCCGTCGCAGACCTGGAGCAAGGCGGGGAACATCGCATCCATCACGAACGGCGCCCCGGCGCCGTCCACGAAGGTCGAGCCCTGCATCGTGCGCGGCTCGCCAGCCTCGAAGGAGATCGCGAAGCCTGAGGCGCCCTCGGGTTGGACGCCGAGGACGCGCACCTCCGGCCGGGACGACTTCAGCGCCACAGCGATGCCGATCAGCAGCCCGCCGCTGCCGACCGGAACAATGACGGTGTCGACATCGGGGAGGTCTTCCAGGATCTCCAGCCCGATCGTGCCGTGGCCGGCGACGACGTCCGGGTCGTCGAAGGGATGGACGAAGCCGGGGCGCTCGTTGAAGCGCCCGTCGTTCATGGCTGCGAACATCTGGTCTCGGGGGATGAACTCGACCACCGCGCCGTAGGCCGTGGTGGCGTCGATCTTGGCCTGCGGCGCGCCCTCCGGCATGATCGCCGTGGCCGGGATAGCGAGCCGCCGGGCCGCCCAGGCGACGCCCTGGGACATGTTCCCGGCGCTGAGCGTCGAGACGCGCTCCAGCTGCCCTCGCTCGGCGCGCCGGGCGATGGCGTTGTAGGCGCCCCTTAGCTTGAAGGAGCCGACCGGCTGGAGCACCTCCGGCTTGAGCCAGACGCCTTCGCCTCGCTCGTTGCCGCGCAACGGGATGAGCGGCGTGCGGATGGCCACGCCCTCCAGTCGCGTCGCGGCTTGCTGGATCATCCCGACGTCGATATCCACCGTTCCCCCTCGCCATCCTCGTCCTGCGTCGGCCGGTGTTGAACCGAAATGCCGGCTCCATCATACTTGCCGCCAAACGCCAGCAAGGGGGATGTGATGTACGAGTTCGAGCGTGCCGACGTTATCGAGGCTGCCAGCGAGCTGGTCCGGATTCCATCGGTCAATCCTGATCTAGTCCCGGACGGTGGCGGCGAAGGGGAACTGGCCGAGGCGATCGCCGCCCGGCTGCGCCGCACGCCGGGGATCGACGTCGAGCTGCAGCCGGTGATCGACGGACGCAGCAATGTGATCGCCGCGGCCGGGACGGGAAACGGCCGCACGATCATGCTCAACGGGCATATCGACACGGTCGGCGTCGACGGCATGGCCGAGCCATTCAGCGGCCGCGTTGAGGGTAACCGGCTCTACGGGCGCGGGTCCTACGACATGAAGGCCGCGATGGGCGGCGCGACGCTGCTGCTGGAGCGCATCGCCCGGGCCGGCGACTTCCCCGGGCGGGTGGTCGTCACCTACGTGGTTGACGAAGAGTACGCCAGCCTGGGCACCGAGGCGGTCGTCCGTGAGCTCGATCGCTGGCGGCCGGACGCGGCGATCGTGCTGGAGAACAGCGACCTGGACATCTGCGTGGCCCACAAGGGCTTCGTCTGGACCGAGTTCGTCACCCAGGGCGTGGCGGCGCACGGCAGCCGTTACTGGCTGGGCGTGGATGCGATCGCGATGATGGGTTACATCATCTGCGAGCTGGATCAGCTCGGCCAGCAGCTCCTGGAACGCCACCCGCACAAGTACCTGGGACCGCCGTCGTTGCACATGGGCCTGATCCGCGGCGGCCAGGAAGTGTCGTCCTACCCCGCGGGTTGCTACCTGCAGGTCGAGCGGCGCACCGTGCCCGGCGAGACGGTCGAGATGATCGAGGCCGAGTACGACGCGATCCTCGAGCGGCTGCGGCAGCGCGACCCCGATTTCTCGGCCATGATGACGACGGGCATCGTCCGCAACCCCTTCGAGGTCGACGAGGACGAAGAAATCGTGTGTGTCCTGCGCGACACGATCACTGAGGTGCGCGGCGAGGAGCCGACATTCATCGGCAAGGCGGGCTGGGCGGATTCGGCGCTGCTGGCCGAGGCGGGCATCCCGACGGCCTACTTCGGCCCGGCTGGCTTCGGCGCGCATGGCGCCGAGGAGTGGGTCGATATCGACTCCCTGGTGGCCTTCACCAACATCCTCGCCAAAGCGGTCCACCGCTTCTGCGCGGGCGGCGAGTAGGGTCGTTCCCGACCTATTTGATTCCTGACAACGTCACAGGGGTGGAACTTGTCTCCACCCCTGTTTCTGCGAACCTGGTTGACAAGACGGGCGCGCCCTTACGTCCAGATGAACCAGCCGGCGCCGAGGGCGATGGCGAGGATGGCGATGCCGACCAGGTAGCCGGCTTCGGCCAGGCGCGCAGAGAGCGGCGGATTGGCGATTTCGGTGGCCGTCTCCGGCGGGTTGAAGCGGCGCAGGCGCAACGAGTTGGTCACCACGCTGACGCTGGAGAGCGCCATCGCGCCGGCCGCCAGGGCCGGGTTCAACACGTCGCCGGTCAGCCAGTAGAGCGCGCCGGCCGCGACCGGGATCAGCGCGACGTTGTAGCCGAAGGCCCAGGCAAGGTTTTGCTTGATCGTCTGCACCGTCTTGCGCGACAGCGCGATTGCCGTGACTACGCCGCGCAGGTCACCGCCCATCAGGGTGATGTCGCTCGACTCCAGGGCGACGTCGGTACCGGTTCCGATGGCGATGCCGAGATCGGCGCGCGCCAGGGCCGGGGCGTCGTTGATGCCGTCGCCGACCATGGCGGTGGGCAGTCCCTCGCCCTGGAGCCGCTGGATGGCGGCGTCCTTGTCTCCGGGCAGCACGTCGGCCATGACGTGGTCGGGCGAGATTCCGACTTGCGCGGCCACTGCCCGGGCGGTCGCCTCGTTGTCGCCGGTGATCATCCAGACGTCGAGGCCGAGCGCCTGCAGCTCGGCGATGGCCTCGGCCGAGGTCGCCTTGACCGGGTCGGCGATCGCGATGATGCCGGCGAGCGCGCCGTCGATGGCGACGTAGACCGGCGTCTTGCCGGCGGCGGCCAGCTCGCGAGCCTTCGTCTCGGCCGTGCCGGTCTCGATACCGGCATCGCGCAGTAGCTTGAGGTTACCGATCAGGACGGTGTGACCGTCGACCGTGCCCCGGACGCCGTGTCCGGTCTGCGCCTCGAAGGTAGAGACGGAGGTTAGCTCCAGGCCGGCTTCGCGAGCCGAGTCGACGATGGCCTGGCCGAGCGGATGCTCGGAGCCAGTTTCAAGGCTGGCGGCGATCGCCAGCAGCCGGTCCCGATCGTATGCGCCCGTAGCGGCCACGTCGGTGACGACCGGCTTGCCGCGCGTGATGGTGCCGGTCTTGTCGAGCACGACGGCGCGGATCTTGTGGGCTGCCTCCAGGGCCTCGCCACCGCGAATCAGGACGCCCGACTCGGCGCCCTTGCCGGTGCCGACCATGATCGCCGTCGGCGTCGCCAGGCCCATCGCGCAGGGACAGGCGATGATCAGCACG
>DATGQR010000358.1:0-17315 GCA_035304105.1 Thermomicrobiales bacterium
GTCCGGGGGCCACGGGAGGTACTGTGTCGATGGCGCTCCGAACCGAATCACCTTTGCGCTGCCCGATTACCGGCGAAGAGCTCGAGGATGTGCGGGTGATTCCACTCGGTCCGGTGACCGGCGAGCTGACCTGGGAACTGCACGCCGGGCGCTCGGAGAAGTATGGCTGGTTTCAGGCTGAGGTCATCTCGAAACCACCGCGCGAGATCTTCCCGGTCACGCGCCCGGGTGGCACGGCGCGCCCCATCATCATCGGCGGCAAGCCGGTATTCTCCTTTCCCACCGTCTGGGACTCCACCAATCGGCGTCAGCCCGTTGATATGTACGACCCTCAATACTGGCAGGTTGACTGGTCGCGTCTTCCTCCGAAGGAGGACATCCAGGTCGAGTAGCCAGGGGCTTCGGTCGTAGCTTCCGGGTGGGTCGCTCCGCCGGCCTCGGGAAGGCGAGGACTGCGTGGAGGAACGAGACGCTCAGCACCGAGAGATTGGCACCCGGCGCTCGCGGCGCAGGGCGTTGACGCCACTCTCGCTCTTTATCGTCCTGATCGTCTTCTACCTCGTCGTCCAGGTCCAGATCGTCGTCCTCCTGCTCTTGATCTCGATCCTGTTCGCCACGCTGATCGAGCGCCCGGTGATCCGCCTGGAGCGCCGCGGCGTCCCGCGCGCCGCGGCGATATTGGTTCTCTACCTGGGTCTGCTGCTGGGGATCATCGGCGTTTCGCTGTTGATCGTCCCGCCGATCACCAGCGAGGCGCTGCGCTTCTGGGATGAGGCGCCGGTGCTGCTCGGCGATCTGGCCGAGGAGTGGCGCACCAGTGACAACTCGTTCCTGTCCACGACCGGCTACCGCATCCTGACCCAGCTGCGCTTCCGCATCCAGAACCCGCCGCCGCCGACCGGTTCGACGGCGATCGGCCTGATCACCAACGTCGGCGGCTTCCTGTTCGGGCTGGTCTCCACCTTCGTCATCGGCTTCTACTACCTGATGGAGAAGCAGCTCTTCCGCAAGCTGGCGCTGGACCTGATCGATCCCGAAGATCCCGAGTGGGTCAACACGATCTGGGACAACGTCGAGGCCAAGCTGGGCGACTGGCTGCGCGGCCAGCTGCTGCTGATGGTGATCATCGGCACCTGCGCCGGCACCTTCTACGCCATCGTCGACGTGCGCTTCTGGCTGCTGCTGGCGCTGGTGGCCGGGCTCACCGAGGCGATCCCGATCATCGGGCCGTGGATCGGCGGCATCCCGGCGGTCATGCTGGCGCTGGTCGATTCCTGGGAGAAGGCCATCGTCGTGGCCGTCTTCCTGGGGCTGCTCCAGCTGCTGGAGAACACGATCATCGTGCCCAGGGTGATGCGCGGGACGATCGGCCTCTCGCCGCTGGCGGTCTTCATCGCCGTGCTGGCCGGCGGCCAGTTCGCCGGGCCGCTCGGCGCGCTGCTGGCGTTGCCGATCGCCGCGACGATCCAGGTGATTATCTTCGAGGTGCTGCGCTCGCGCGACCGCGAGTTGGTGCTGGAGCATGGCTTCTTCGGCCCGGCAACGCCAGCCGCCTGGCGCGCCGTCCTCAACCAGTTCCTGGGCCACGACGCGCCACCGCCACAGGGCGGCGGCGAAGCCCGCGCTCGGGATACCAACGACCGCGCCGAGGACACCGCCGCCAACGGCGAGGACGACTGACACGGCTTGACCTTCGAGCTCGGCGCAGCGCCCCCGTGGATCCCTGGCTACGAAGAATCGGCTAGTCGAGCCTATCCGTATGCCAGGCGGTGCAGACCGGCGGCCAGCAGCTGAACGCCGGCTGCGGCGTGCTCGGGGCTGGTGTACTCGTCCGGCGTGTGGCTGCGGCCATCCTTCGATTGCACGAAGAGCATCACCATGCGGGTGAAGCCCGCCATCCGGTTGGCGTCGTGGACGGCCCCGCTCGGCATCGTCAGGTACTTCAGCCCCTGCTCGCGGGCGGCGTCGACAAACGTCTCGACCAGCTCGGGATCGGAGACGCGCGGCGGCTGCTCGGCGCCCAGCGTCCAGCTCAAATCAATGTCGCGTCGGTTGCAGACCTCGCGCATCATCGCCTCGTGACGCGCGTAGAGCAGTTCGCGCAACTCGGGGTCCGGGTGCCGGGCGTCGATCGTCAGGCGCACCAGCTCGGGGACAATCGCCGCGCCGTTCGGCTCGACGAACATGCGCCCGACGGTCGTGACGGCCGGGCGGCCCATACGGTGGGCGGTGTCGATCGCCGTGCTGATGATCTCGGCGGCGGCCGCCATCGGGTCGCGCCGGGTATCCATCGGTCGCGCCCCGGCGTGGTCGGCGCGGCCGCGCAGCGCGACGTGGTAGTGGCGGATGCCGGTAATGCCGGTGACGACGGCGACCGGGGTATCCATCTGCTCCAGGATCGGGCCTTGCTCGATGTGCAGCTCGATGAAGATGTCGATGTCGTCGCGTTTCGCCGTGGCCACGGCGTCCGGGTCGAAGCCCGCCGCGCGCATCACCTCGCCGATCGGCTCGCCGTCGTAGCTGACGACGTTCTTCAGATCCTCCGGCGCGATCGCCCCGGCCACCGCCCGCGAGCCCCAGTGGTGGGCCGTCGGGAAGCGGCTCGACTCCTCCTCGCAGAAGGACACGACCTCGATGGTTCGGCGCGGCCGGCCAAAGCGCTCGACCAGTGTCTGGACGGCCAGGATGCCGGAGATGACGCCCAGCACGCCGTCGTAGCGCCCGCCGGGAAGCTGCGAGTCGACGTGCGAACCGGTCAGGATCACGCCCTGGCCGTCATCCTCCGTGCCCTGGACGCGCCCCCAGACGTTGCCGACGGCATCCCACCAGGTCTCCATCCCGGCGGCCTGCATCCAGGCCTCCACCTGCCGCTGCGCCCCGAACCACGCCTCGCTATAGACCGGCCGCCAGACGCCGGTCTCCCCGTGCGCGCCGTGCCGCGCCAGATCCATGATGTAGCGCTCGACGAGCGCCGGGTCGATGGCGAATGTTTCTGTCATTGGGAATGGCTCCCTCCCCCGGTCCCTCCCTCGAAGCCGAGGGAGGGGTGCCCTATCATGAAGTTCGAGCTTGCGTCCAACATCCCTCTTGTCATATCCCCCTCCCTCGAATTCGACGGAGGGGCTAGGGGAGGGAGCCGGACCCGTCTTCCCTACAACCTACTCACTACAACCTACAACCTCACACCCCATACCCACCGCCGCCACCCGTCTCGGCGACGAACACGTCGCCCTTCCGTAGGGTGACGCTCATCGTGGACGGCAAATGCTCGACCGAGCCGGCTGCACGGTGGACAGAGAAAGTGCCCGGGGCACCGGGGCCGCCGCCCAGGATGCCGCGCGCGCCGGACTCGAAGCGGTCGGAATAGCCGGAGATGATGACGCCGTCCTTGAGGGCTTCGTAGCCGCGGCGTACGCCCAGGCCGCCGGTCTGCCGGCCGGCGCCGCCGGAGCCTGAGGTCAACTCGTAGGTGACGACGCGGAAGTAGTCGTACTCGGATTCCAGCGCCTCGACCGGGGCGTTGGCGCAGTTGGAGAGCGGGTTGTCCATGCCGTTCATGCCGTTGAAATTCGGCCCGGCACCCCAGCCACCGCCCAGGATCTCGATGACGACGCCGTATTCGCCAGTGTCCGGGTCGAGGTGGCTGATCGAGAGCGCGGTGGTCGTGTCGAAGCCGGGCGAGATGACGCGCTCGGGCACCGCCTGGCTGAGGGCGCGCACGATGGCATTATGGACCCGGCAGGCCGGGCTCATCCGGGCCCGCACGGCGGCCGGTGGGCGCGGGTTGAGGATCGAGCCGTAGGGGATCGATACCCTGATCGGGCGGTTGCAGCCCTCGTTAAAGGGGATGTCGTCGTCATGCAGCACGCCGCGGATCGCGCCCTGGACGGCCGAGATGGTCGAGGCGTAAGGGCAGTTGATGTTGGCCGGGACCTGCGCCCCGCTGCCCGCGAAATCGACGTGGATGCTGCTGTCGCGCACTTCGACCCGCGCCCGGATCGGCACTGGCGGCAGTCCCCAGGCGCCCGCTTCGACTTCGTCCTCGCCGTGGTAGACACCGTTCGGGATGCGGCTGATGCCGGCGCGGATGCGCGCTTCGGCGTAGTCCTGGACGGCGGCCATGACGTCGCGCACCAGCGGCGTGCCGTAGCGGGCCGCCAGCTCGTTGATGCGCCGCTCGGCGGTGTTGTTGGCTGAGAACTGGGCGTTGAGGTCGCCGATGACCTTCTCGGGCACGCGCACGTTGGCGCGGATAACCGTCTCGACGAAGCCGCCGTCCCAGTCCCGGGAACGGCTGAAGCGCGAGGCCGGGAAGCGCAAACCCTCCTGGTAGAACTCGGTGGCCGAGGCGTTGAGGCCGGGCATCCCCCCGCCGACTTCGACGTGGTGGGCCACGCTGGCCGCGAAGCCGAGCAGCTCGCCGTCCACGAAGATCGGCGTGAACAGGAAGATGTCCTGCAGGTGCTGGCCCCCGGTGAACGGGTCGTTCATCAGGAAAGCGTCGTCGGGCGTCAGGGCCGTGAAGTCGAAGCGCTGGCGGACCGGCTTGAACGCTTCGGCGATGCCGCCGGTCTGCATCGGGATCATCTCGGCCTGGGCGACGACGTTGCCGGCCGTGTCGAGGATGCCGACCGAGAAGTCGCGCGCCTCGCGGACGACCGAGGAGTAGGAGGCGCGCCGCATGTTGGCAGCCATCTCCCGGGCGATGGCCTGGAGACTCTTGCCGACGATATTCAGAGTGACGGGGTCGACGGTGGCAGTCATGTGACGCTCCGTTCCAGCAGCAGGTTGGCGTGCCGATCGATGCTCAAGCGCCAGCCGGGCGGCACGAACGTCGTCGCTGTCGGCTCCTCCACCACCAGCGGCCCGTCCGAAGCGAAGCCGGGCGCCAGCGCGGAGCGCCAGTAGAAGTGACAGGCTACCCGCTCGCCGTTCAAGACGATCTCGGCGCGGTCCGCCTCGCGAGGATCGTCCCCGGACACCCGGAGCGTGGCTGGGGAGTCGAAGGGCTGGATCATTGTCAGGCGGTAGGTGACCAGCTCGACGGGCTCGCCGGGCGTTGCGTGGCCATAGCGGGCGCGGTGCTGGCGATGGAAGCGCTCGGCCAGCGCGCTCGCCGTGCACTCGGCGATCTCCCCGGCAGCCAGCGGCAGCGTCAGCTCGAAACCCTGGCCGCGGTAGCGCATGTCGAGCGCGAACGCGGTCTGGCAAGAGTCCGGGTCGATACCGTAGCCAGCGACCTCGTCCCGCGCGACTGCCAGCAGCTCGGCGAACACCGCGCCGATCCGCGCGTAGCCCTGCTCATCCAGCGGGCTGACCAGCGTGCGGGCGAAATCCCGTTGGAACTGGCCGGCGAGCAGACCGAAAGCGGAGAGCAGGCCCGGGTAGGGAGGCACCAGCACGCGGCCGATGTTGAGTTGCCCGGCGACGCTCGCCGCGTGGAGCGATCCGGCGCCGCCATAGGCGACCAGCGTGTAGTCGCGCGGGTCGTAGCCGCGCTCGGTCGAGACCAGCCGCACGGCATTGGCCATCGTCACGTCGGCGATGGTCGCCACATCCTCGGCGAAGCGCTCGGGACTCCGGCCGATCAATGCCGCGGTGCGCTCGATGGCCTCGTAGGCCGCTTCCACGTCCAGCGTGAGCTGGCCGCCCAGGAAGTGGCCGGGGCGGATCAGGCCACGGACGACGTTGGCGTCGGTCGTCGTCGCTTGTGTGCCGCCGAAGCCGTAGCAGGCCGGGCCGGGATGAGCGCCGGCGCTCTGCGGACCGACCTGGAGCATCCCGCCGGGGTCGAGCCAGGCGATGCTGCCGCCGCCCGCGCCGACGGTGACGATGTCGATCATGGGAATCCTGATCGGCAGGCGGTCGATCGTCGCGTCGCCGGTCATCTCGGGCCGGCCACCCGTGACCAGGCAGACGTCGGTGCTGGTGCCGCCCATGTCGAGCGTGATGATGTTCTCGATACCCGCCGCCTGCGCCACCCGCACGGCGCCGGTGACGCCGGCTGCCGGGCCGGAGAAGAGCGTCCTGGCCGGGTGGTCGCGGATGTAGCCTGCCGGCAGCAGGCCGCCGTTGGACTGCATCATCAGCACCCGCGAGACGCCCCGGCGCGCCGCCGCGTCCTGCAGCTCCAGCAGGTAGGTGTGGATGACCGGCTTGACGAAGGCGTCGATCACCGTCGTGCTAGCGCGCTCGTACTCGCGGAACTCGGCCGCGACCTCACTGGAGATCGAGACCTGGATGCCGGGATGCAGGTCGCCGATCAGGTCGCGCAGCTCCTGCTCGTGGCGCGGGTGGGCGTAGCTGTGTAGCAGGCAGACGGCGATCGCGTCGACGCCGGCGGCGATGAGTTCCTCGATGGCCTGGGCTGCCGCTGTGCGTTCGATCTCGCGCAGCACCTCGCCGCCGGCCGTCACGCGCTCGTTGATCTCGCGGACCATCTCGCGCGGCACCAGCGGCTGCGGCTTGCGGTACTGCAACTCGTAGATACGCTCGCGGTCCTGCCGCTGGAGATCCAGGATGTCGGCGAACCCGGCCGTCGTCAGCAATCCGGTGCAGGCGCCCTTGCGCTCCAGCACGGCGTTGGTCGCGACGGTCGAGCCGTGGAGCAGCGTGAGGTCGTCGCCGGCCAGGCGGATCACCTCGTCGAGCGCGGCCAGTACCCCGCGGGCCGGGTTGTCCGGGGTCGAGAGCACCTTCGTGGTAGCAACGATCCGGCCATCGTCGGCCAGCAGCATCAGATCGGTGAAGGTCCCGCCAACTTCGATGCCGACGCGCACGCCCGCCTCTACTTCCTGAAGAGATACAACGCCCAGCCGAGCGTGTCACGGCCCCAGCGCAGGTAGCTCTCGCGCTCCCTGGCGGCCCGGCGCAGCACCTCATCGCGGTCGGGGTCGTCGGGGTGCTTCCGCGCCCAGCGCTCGGCGGCATACCACTGCAGCGTCTCGTAGTGGTCCCACTCGTCGTCCGTGCTCACAGCGGTGTAGACCGGCGTCAGGCCGAGCCGAATACCCGCTTCGACGTTGTCCCGATGCGTGCCGAAATCGTCCGCCTTGAGATTGGCCGCCTCCAGGTACTCGGGATCGGGCTCCCGCTTCCAGAAGGGCTCGCCGACCAGCACGTAGCCGCCTGGCCTGGCCCAGCGCGCCAGTGCCCGCAGCGTCCCGGCGTGGCCCTGCCAGATCCAGCTCGCGCCCAGGCAGGATACGCTGTCGAACGATGCGTAGGGGCCGTCGTAGGCACTGCCGTCCGCCTCAATCAGCTCGACGTCCGCGTCCGGCACGCGCGCGGCGACCTTCTCCCGGGCGTCGGCGATGGCGTATTGCGACATGTCGACGCCGACCGCCGCGCAGCCGTAGCGCTCGACCGCGCGCACCAGAAACTCTCCCTTGCCGCACGCGATGTCGAGCAGCCGTCCGCCCTCGGGAATCCGCAGGAGCTCGATCATGCGGTTGAGCTTCTCGATGCTGGTCGGGTTGCAGATCAGGTGCTCGCCGAGGCTGATGTGATAAAAGCGGAACCGTTCCAAGCGCATCCCCCTTGCCTCACTCATGCCGCTCGTTTAGCACGCCGCCGAGCTGGAGCGCAACGACCGCGGGGTTGGCCAGCCTGTATCGGTCAGATAGCGGCGGATCAGCCAGTCGGAAACCGCCTTAGGCTGCGTGACTCTGGCCACCAGTTCCAGAGCCGGCTCTGGAGCGCGGTCGACCAGCCGCATCAGGCGAGTGAGGCGGTGATGTGACCGATCGGTTCGCGCCACGAGGTCACGGTAGCGGCGGCGGGCAGTCTCGCCGTCGATCTCGCCGCGCAGCGCCATGGCGAGCAGTTGGCCACAGGCCAGGCCGTGGCGGACCGCCACACGGATGCCCTCGGCAGTCGTCGGCAGGCACTGACCGGCTGCATCGCCGACGAGGAACGCACCATCGACCACCGGCTCCCGGCGGACGAACGGCATGACGCCGCCGTGCGTCGGCCCCACCTCCAGCCCGAACTCGTGCACGAAGCGGTCCAACCGTCGGCGTAGGGCGTCCACATCGCCGGCCGAGCCCAGGCCGATGCGCGTGTGGTTGCCACAGGGGAAGACCCAGGCATAACCACTCTCGATGATGTGCCGCTCGAAATAGAAATGCAGCCCCGGCTCGATGTCGAGCCGCAGCGGAAGCTCCGTCTCCAGTCCCCGGGCCGCTAGCGGGATGTTGCCCGGCTCCCCGGCCAGCGTGGACCCGAATGCGCGCCAACCGGTGGCGATCACCAGGAAGCGGCCGATGAACTCGCCGCTGGTCGTGATAACCGTCGCGCCATCCCGCGCCGTGGCCCGGGCCGTCACTACCTCGGCGTCGGTCTGCTCCAGCATCAGCTCGCAGAAGCGGCGGTAGTTGAAGGTGGCGTAAGGCTCGGGCAGCTCAAAGCGGAAGCGTCGCCCGTTGACGTGGATGATCGCCGCATCGTGAGTTTCCATGATAGCGTCCTCGGCTCCCAGCAGTGTCGCCAGGCGGTGGGGGATGCCGCAGGTCGACATCTGGTGCGAGCCAATCGGGTGCTGGTCGATCAACAGGACGCGGTGGCCGCGCAGGCGCATGGCGACCGCGAGGCCGGCGAAGCTCCCGCCGACGATGACGACGTCGTGCACCGGGTGCCTCCCTTCGTCAGGCACGCATACGTTGGGCGTGGCTGAGCCGGGCCCGCTACTGCGGCTCGCGGAAGCCGCCGCCCCCGGGCGTGGCGAGCGTCAGCAGGTCGCCGGGCTGAAGCTGCTGCTGGCTTTTGGGGTTGACCGGCGCGCCGTTGAGTGTCACCTGGCCGGTCGCGCCCGGCTGGCCGCCCAGGATACCGGCCGGCGGCTCGCGCAGACGATCGGCCAGGAATGCGGCCGTCATCGGGCGGTCGGACACGGAGCGAATCGCCAACTCCTGGCCGTCGCCGCCACGCCGCAGGCCCGCGCCGCCGGAGCCGTGGCGCAGCCGTTTGGCTTCCACCCGGATCGGGGCCAGCGTTTCCATGACCTCGACGGGCGTATTCGAGACGTTACTGGGGAAGCTCAGGCAGCTGATGCCATCCTGGCCGGCGGACGCGCCCTGGCCTCCGTTGAGGAAATAAGCCACGGCGAAGGGGCGCTGGTCACGCTCCCCGGCCAGGTTCAGGCACCAGAGCGGCGAGCCGCTGGGCGCCTGGACGACCTCCGGCAGGACCGGAGCGAGCGCCTGGAAGACGGCCGCGCTCAGGAAGTGGCCGATCATCGCTCGCCCTCCCACCGGGGCCGGGTAACGTGGATTGAGGATCGTGCCCTCCGGCGCGGTGACAGTGATCGGGTTGAACGAGCCCTCGTTGTTGGGGATCTCCGGACTGGTCAGGCACTTCAACGGGTAGGCGGTATAGGCGAAGGTGTAGTTGGCGACCGAGTTCAGCGCCAGGTCGACCTGCTCCGACGTCCCGGCGTAATCGCAGGTGATCGCGTCGCCCTCCACGTGGACGGCCAGCGCGATCCGCAGCGGCTCCTCGAAGCCGTCCGGGTGGACAGCGCCGCGGTAGACGCCATCCGGTATCGCCCGGATGCGCTCGCGCATCACCGCTTCCGACTGTCGGTGAATCGTGGCGGCTAGCCCGGCGAGGTCGTCGTCCAGCTCATCCATCAGAGCCAACAGGCGGCGGGCCGCCAGTTCGTTGGCCGCGACCTGGGCCATGATGTCGCCGACGACCTGATCGGGCACGCGCGTGTTCTGGCGGATCATCCGGAAGAGCAGCTCGTTCGGCTCACCCGCCTCGAACAGCTTCACTGGTGGGATCTGCAGACCCTCCTCGAAGATCGTGCGGGCGTCGGCGCTGCGGATGCGCCCGCCGATGTCCGGCAGGTGGGCGACGCTGGCGGCGATGGCCACGATCTCGCCGTCGCGGAAGACCGGCATCGCCAGTGTCAGGTCGGGCAGGTGGCCGGTGGCCAGCCAGGGATCGTTGGTCGTCAGGATGTCGCCGGGGACCAGCGTCGACGCCGGGAAGAGTCGCAGGAAGTGGCGCACGGTGATCGGCAGCGTCCCGATGAACGAGGGGATCGCGGCGCTGTTCTGGACCAGCGAGCGACCCTCGCGGTCGAGCAGCACGCAGGCGAAGTCGTTGCTCTCGCGCACCAGCGTCGAGAAAGAGGTGCGCCGCAGGGTGACAGCGGCTTCGTCGACGATCGCGATCAGGCGGTTCCAGAGTATTCGCAGGGTGATCGGGTCGTAGTCACTCATAGCGCGCCCCTTTCTCCCACGTGGACGATGACGTTGCCGTGGACGTCGACCTCGCAGCGGTCGGCCGGGCCGGCAACGATCGTTGACTGCGCTTCCTCGATGATCGCCGGGCCGTCGATCCGGCAGCCGGACGGAAGCGCCTCGCGGCGATAGACCGGCGTCACGACGGCGTCAGCCTGTGCCGGGAAGTAGACCGGTCGCGTCGCGCGCGGCTGGGCGGTTGCGCGCGGCTGCGTGGGAACTGCCGGGAGCGAGCCGTCGCGGCCGCGCACCGCCGCGCGCCAGGTGACGCACTCGACCGGCACGCCGGGGACCGTGCGGCCAAAGAGACGCGTGTAGACTTCCTCGAAGGCTTTGCCGAGCAGCTCCCGAGCGTTCGCGCGGTCGATGCCCGAAGGGATCGGTACCGGGAACTCGTGGCCCTGGTTGACGTAACGAGCATCGACGCTGCGCTCGACCTCGATATCACCAGACGCAATGCCCATGCCGGCCAGCGTCCTCAGGGCCTCGTTCTCCATCGCCGCGAAGAGCTGTTCGACCTCGTCCCACTCCAGCTCGTCGAGCCGCGCCAGGCGGGAGCGGGCGAAGTCCAGCCGGGGTGGGGCAACGAGCAAGCCGCCGGCCGAGGCGACGCCGGCCGAGGGCGGAACGACCACCTTCGCGATGCCGAGTTTGCGGGCGACCTCAACGGCGTGGACCGGCCCGGCTCCGCCGGTCGCGACCAGCGTGAAGCGGCGCGGGTCCTGGCCGCGTTCGGCGATGTAGACGCCGGCCGCCGTGGCCATATTCTCGTTGACGATGTCGCTGATGCCTGCGGCGATCCGCAGCGGGTCGAGGGCGAGCGCCGGCTGCAGGGCGCAGGCGACGGCCCGCTCCGCTGCCTCGCGGTCCAACGTCATCGCCCCGCCCAGGAAGTAGTCGGGGTCGAGGTAGCCGAGCAGCAGATCGGCGTCGGTGACGGTCGGCTGGTCGCCGCCCTGCCCGTAGCAGGCCGGGCCGGGGTCGGCGCCGGCGCTATCCGGCCCGATGGTCAGCAGGCCGAGCTCGTCGACCCGGGCGATCGAGCCGCCCCCGGCGCCGATCTCGATCAGCTCGACGGAGGGCGCGCGGATCGGGAGACCGCTGCCGCGCTTGAAGCGGTGCACCCGGGCGACCTCCAGCCCGCTGCCGATCGTCGGGCGGCCATCCTCGATGGCGCACAGCTTGGCCGTGGTGCCGCCCATGTCGAAGGCCAGCACCAGTGGCTCATCGAGCAGCCGGGCGTAGTGGGCGCCGATCAGCGCTCCGGCGGCCGGGCCGGACTCGACCAGCCGCACCGGCAGCCGCGCCGCCTCCTCGACGGTCGTCGTCCCGCCGTTCGAGAGCATCACCCGCAGCGGGGCCGGGACGCCGGAGTCCGCGATACGCTCCTCCAGGCCACGCAGATAGCGCCCGGCCAGTGGCTGGACGTAGGCGTTGGCGGCGGTCGTGCTGAAGCGCTCGTACTCGCGGATCTCGCCGGCCACCTCCGACGAGATGCTGACATGGCCGTGGGGCAGGTGCTCGGCCAGAGCGTCCGCCGCCAGCCGCTCGTTCGCGGGGTTGGCATAGCTATGCAGGAAGCAGACGGCTACGCTCTCGACGCCGGCATCCACCAGCCTGGCGGCCAGTTCACGCAGCGCGTCTCTATCCGGAACTGCCAGCACCTCACCGGTATGGCCCGTTCGCTCGCGCACTTCGAAGCGCAGCTCGCGGGGCACCAGCGGTTCCGGCATCTTCAGGAACAGGTCGTACAGGTCGTAGCGCACCTCCCGTCCGATCTCGATCAAATCGGGGAAACCCGCGGTGGTGACCAGGGCCGTCCTGGCCCCCTTGCGCTCGATCAGGCTGTTGGTGATCAGGGTGGTGGCGTGGATCAGCGCGTCGACCTCCGCCGGGTCGATGTCGTGCGCCTGCAGCAGGCCGGCCATGCCCTCGATGACCGCAATCGCCGGGTCGGCCGGCGTCGTCAGCGTCTTCCAGGTGTGGACCTGCCCGCTGTCATCATCGACTGCGATGAAGTCGGTGAAGGTCCCGCCGATGTCAATCCCCAGGCGTACGCGCCCTGCCATACCGCCTCCCGGTTACGTGCATGTCAGTGTTCGCTCGATCTTAGCGTCAGCACCCGGCGATCTGCCTGCATCCTCCACCCCTACGGACTCGGTTCGAAGTTGGGACATCGCGACGAGCTTGGCAGGGCTGGGTTCGGCGGCTAGAGTACCCGTGGCCCGGACGGCGCCGGGCATTGAGGGTTCCAGTTCTGGGTGGAGTCGTGCGGTGAGGACATGGAGGCTGCTGGCTGTCGCGGCGCTGTGGATGCTGGCGCTGACCGGTTGTGGGGGAGACGACGGCGAACCAACGAGCGCGTCGACAGCGACGGAGCCGGCCGCGCAACTGGACTCCACGGCGACGGCCACCGAAGCGCCACCTGAATCCACCGCGACCGCGACGGTGACGCCGGAGCCAGCGGCGACCGCCACCCCGACGGTCGAGCCGATGCCAACGACGCTGCCATCCCCCACCGCGACCGAGGCGCCGACGGCCACGCCTGAGCCCGTCCAGCAGCTCATCTATGTGGCCGATACGCTGAACCACCGCATCACCGTGTTCGACGGCCAGAGCTGGTCGCTGGTCCCCGGCCAGGGCGGCCAGGGCACCGAGCCCGGGCAGTTCGACTTCCCCTGCAGCGTGATCGTCGACAGCCGCGGCTGGATCTACGTGACCGACTCCAACAATCATCGCATCCAGCGCTTCGACGGCGAGAAGTGGGACGTCATCGCTGATGGCTTCGGCGTCGAGGGCGCTGGCCAGTTCAGCCTGCCCTATGGCATCGCCGTCGACCCCGACGACAACGTCTGGGTGGCTGACTCCAATAATGCCCGCCTCCAGGTCTGGGACGGCCAGGCATGGACGGTCTTCGACGATCGCTTCGAACGGCCGGAAGGCGTGGCGGTCGGCAAGGACGGCTCGATCTACGTCGCCGACACGGCCGCAAACGCCGTGCTGAAGTACGACGAGGCGACCGATGAGTGGATCGAACTCTCCCAGGGCGCCGGGGAGGAGATCGGGCAATTCCTGTTTCCCTGGCGGCTGGCCGTGGACAACGACGGCAACCTCTACGTGATCGACTTCACCAACCAGCGCATCCAGCTCTGGGACGGCGAGAGCTGGTCGGTCGTGACCGATGGCAGTGGTTACGCGCCGGGGCAGATCGTCGAGGCCTACGGCATCGCCGTCGACGAACACGGCGTCGTGCTGGTCGCTGACACGGCCGCGCACCGCATCCAAACCTACGACCATGGCGACTGGAGCGTGTTGGCCGAGGGCCGCGGCGAGGCGCCGGACCAGTTCAGCCGCCCGCGCGGCGTGGCCGTCTACCCGCCGGCCGTCAGCCGATAGCCGCTTCGAGCTGGTCGGTCAGGGCGAAGAGCACCGGCGCGCCGCCGGTGTGCAGGAAGATGATTTCGTCGTCCGGCCCGTAGTCGCCGCGCTCGATCGCGGCCAGCATCCCCGCGAAGGCCTTCGCGGTGTAGATCGGCTCCAGGAAGATGGCCTCGGTGCGCGCCAGCAGGCGGATGGCCGCGATGCACTCCTCGGTGGGGATCGCGTAGCCGGGGCCGACATGCCCGTCGCGGCAGATTAGATCGTCCCGGCAGAGCGGCGGCGCGATCCCCAGTCGCTCTGCCGTGCGCTCGATGATCGCCCAGGCGCGGTCGGCGACCGTCGCGCCGTCGTCCTCGATGGCGATGCCGATGACTTCGAAGGGGCTGTTGAAGATGGCCGCGCCCAGGGCGATGCCAGCCTGCGTGCCGCCACCGCCGGAGGCGAAGTAGAGCGAGCGCGGGTTGAAGCCCCGCTCCCAGATCTGCCGGTTCAACTCCAGCATCGCCGTCACGTAGCCCACCGCGCCGACCTCGTTCGAGCCGCCGCCGGGGATGATGTAGGGCCGCGCGCCGCTCACCTCCAGCTCGGCGGCGATCTCGCGCATCTTCGCGGCCCGCGCTGGCTCGCTCTCGACTTGGACGTACTCGATGTCCAGCAGCCGATCCAGCAGGAAATTGCCCTGCACGTCCGGCCGCGGGTCGATCGGGTTTTGGACGATGATGACCTCAAGCCCGTGAATCCGCCCCGCCGCCAGCGTCTGCCGGACGTGGTTGGACTGTGGCCCGCCCTCGGTGATCAGGTGGGTGGCGCCCCGGGCCAAGGCGTCGCCGACCAGGTATTCGAGCATGCGCGTCTTGTTGCCGCCGAGGGCCAACCCGGTGTGGTCGTCGCGCTTGATGAAGATGCGCGGCCCCCCCAGGTGCTTCGAGAGGCGCGGCAGCTCGTGGAGCGGTGTCGGCAACGTCCCCAGGCGGACTCGGGGCAAGCTGTTCAGTCTCACGTCCCGTTAGTTCCCGTCACCGACCGGCTGCCGCTCGCGCCGGCGCGGCTTGCGCCCGGACGACACGTCCGCCTGCCACTCGCAGAAGGACGAGATCAAGCCGGCCGCTTCCATCTCATCGGTCGTCAGCACGCGGTCCGGCGAGACCTGCATCGCGGTACGGACTCGCCGGCTATCGTCGTCCATCACCAGGCTGATCAGCTTGTCGCCGGGCCCGATCTGAAGACTCTGCTCGGCGCTGACCGGTCGCAGCTCGTGGTCGCGGGTGACGACAAAGAGCACCAGCGGCGAGCCATACTGCTGGAGGAAATCGTCGAAGGTATAGCGCTCGGTCAGGACGGTGCGCTTGATCGTCTCCCCGGCTCGAAGCCGGCTGTTGATCTCGCGCAGCGGCGTCTCCGGGAAGCCCAAGATACGGCCACGCAGGTGCCGCGCCGGGCTACTCTCCAGGCCCGGACCAGTCGAGATCCCGAGCGGCGCGACCTGATAGATGTTGCGGTCCTCGAAGATGTCGCTCATCCGCACGGCGGCCAGCGCATTGACCTCATCGTTCGGCGTCATGGCGACGAAGTAGTCGATGCCGGCCAGGTCCAGCTCCTCCAGCGCGTCATCGGCCAGGATGTTGCCGTAGAAGGTGCGCAGCCCGGCCAGCCGCGCGCCCTGGATATTGGTGCGGTTCGAATCGATCAGCACCGTAGGGAAGCCTTCTTCCATCAATGTCAGGCTCAACTCCTGAGCCAGCGGGTGCGCGCCCAAAATCGCCACGCCGCTCGGGCCGCTGTTGGCCAGCTTCAGATAGCGCGCCAGCGGCGGCGCCGTCAAGCCGTAGACCAGCACCGTGCCGATGATCGTCGCGAAGATGTACGGCGTCAGCAGCTCGCCGCCCTCGATGCCTGCGTCGGCCAGCCTGATCCCGAAGATTGAGGCCACCGAGGCCGCCACGATCCCGCGCGGGCAGACCCAGGCGGTGAAGATGCGCTGCTGCCAGGTCAGCGCAGTGCCCCAGGTCGAGACCAGCGTCGCCAGCGGGCGCGCCACGAAAAGCAGGATCAGCAGGAATAGCAGCATCTCCAGCGTCAGCACCGACGAGATCGCGTCGCGGTCCAGGCGCGCGGCCAGGGCGATGAAGAGCACCGAGAGGATGACGACGCGCAGGCTCTCCTTGAAGTGCACGATGCGGCGCACCGAGACGTAGGGCTGGTTGGCCAGCAGCAGGCCCATCAGGATCACCGCGAAGAGGCCCGACTCGGCGCGCGCCTGGTTGGAGAGCGCGAAGGTGCCGATGACGGCCGTGAGCGAGAGCATGTTCTGGTAGAGATCCGGTAGCAGGTAGTTCTTCAGCGTGTAGGTCATGGCGATGCCGGCGGCGATGCCGATCACGCCGCCGATCAGGAAGGTGAGCGCCACATCCCAGGCTGCTGCCCACTGGAAGGTGCCGTCGCCCAGATCGCCGCTGACGATCGCCTGCAGCACGATGACCGCCACGATCGCGCCGACCGGGTCGATGAAGATGCCCTCCCACTTCAGCAGCGAGCTGACCTGCCGTTCCGGGCGGATGTGCAACAGCAGCGGCAGGACCACCGTGGGGCCGGAGACGATCAGGATCGCGCCCAGCAGGATCGAGATGTCGTAGTTCAGCCCCAGCACGTAGCGGGCAGCTAGCGTCGACACCAGCCAGGTCGCCAGCGCCCCGACCGAAACGAGCCGTATGAGCGCCGGCCTGATCGCGCGTAATTCGCGCAGCCGCAGGTCGAGCCCGCCCTCGTAGAGGATGAGCGCCACTGAGATCGAGACGAGCGGGAACAGCAGGTCGCCGAACAGCTCGTCGGGATCGACGAACCCCAGCACCGGCCCAACGACGACACCGGTCGCCAGCAGCAGCAGGATCGACGGCAGGTGCAGGCGCACGGCCAGCCACTGCGCCCCGAGCCCCAGTGCCAGGATGATCGCGATTCCGGCGATGATGTCTTCGCTATGCAAGTTCCAAACCCGTTCGATGAGCCGATTGTGGCAGGGATTCAAAAGAACGGGGGTGGATAACGCTGGCTATCCACCCCAACACAATATTTAAGCTTACCGACCGGGTCAAGGCCGGCTTAGATCGCGACCGGATCGACCTCCGCCTCGCGGATGCGCCGATTGAGCGCGGCCAGATCCTCGGCCAGCAGATCATCGAGCCGGTTCAACTCGCGCTGCAGGTCCTCAGCCAGTTTGTCGTAGACCTCCTGCGCCTGATCGGTCGGGCGCGCATCGGCCTCGTCGACCATCACGGCCAGCGAGGTGAAGCGGTCGCTCAGGCGCGCCGGCCCCGGCTTGAGGGCTTCGGGGTCGATCTGGACCAGCTTGTCCTCGATGTCCTCCAGCCCTTCAATCAGCGAGGTGACCGCCTCGCCAAACTGCTCGGCGTCGCGTTCCTTCCAGGCTCCAGCCTGCTTCTTGACGCGCCGGATGCGGTTTACCGCACCGTTCAGCTCGCTGATGCGGTCGCGGATCTGGAGCTTGAGGTCGAACTGGGCCTGCAGGTCCTCCAGCGTGGCCAGCAGACGCGGATCGGGCAGGATCTCGAATTCGACCGTTTGCGACTCCCCGCCCTTCTCCAGCGTTGCCGTGTAGCGGCCTGGGACGGCGGCCGGCGGGAGCATGCGCCCGAACCAGGCCTCGATGACCGCCTCGATACCCTCCGGCTC
>DATGQR010000359.1:0-6789 GCA_035304105.1 Thermomicrobiales bacterium
GGAGCAGGCTGAAGAGATGCTGGCGCTCGCGGCGGCGCACATCCCAGGTGAGGCGGTCATCGTCCACGATCTGGCGGGACTCGCGCGGGTGCTCGTGGCGGGCGACGTTGACATCGTACGTACGGTGGCGGAGACTTGCGACTATGGCGCTCGATCTGGAACAAGCTGACCGCCAGGCGCTGATCCAGCTTCAAAAGGTGCTGGAGCTCGAGCGGCGCAAGGGCTTTCAGGACGCCGCGGCTTCCAACGGCCTCTCGGCCTTCGCTGGCGAGCGCGTCCGCCGCCTGCTGCCGGTGCTCGACAGCGAGGGGCAGCGCATCCTGCGCGAGATCGACGGCCTGCTGGACGGCTACGGGCGCATGGGCGTAGAGAACCGCCAGCGCTGCGCCGAGGAGGCGCTGCGCCTGGTGAGCGGGCTGGTGTCGACCGCGCGTCTGGGCGAGCGTGTGCAGGCGCGCGAAGCGTCTGCCGCTCCTCGCCGCCCGGAGAATCGCAAGCCGGCGGCGCGACGGGCGACGAAGGCTGTGCCGCCGCCGCGTGGTGTCAGTTCGCTCTCCGACCCGGTGACGCTGCTGCCCGGCGTCGGCCCGTCGCGGGCCAGGCAATTGGAAGCGCTGGGCGTCACGACGATTCGCGATCTCCTCTACCTACACCCCCGGCGCTACATCGATTACAGCCGGATCGAGCCGATCAGCAATCTCGTCTTCGGGCGCATCAGCACGATCCAGGGCACGGTAACGGCGATCGACCAGCGCCCGACGCGCACCGGCAAGACACTGGTCGAGGTGGTGGTCAGCGATGAGACCGGCTCGATCCGCTGCATCTTCTTCAATCCCTACATCGAGCGGCAGCTGGGGCTGGGGTCGCGGGTGTCGATGTCCGGCCGGGTCGAGCAGATGCGCGGCACGCTCTGCTTCAAGTCGCCCGAGTGGGAGGAGCTGCGTCCGGACTCGATCCACACCGGCCGGATCGTGCCGGTCTACCCGCTGACCCGGGGGCTGCCCCAGAAGACGCTGCGCGGGATCGTCCGGGCGGCGCTCGACCGCGGGCTGGGGCTAGTCGAGGAGTACCTGCCCCAGGCGACGCTGGAGCGAGTGACGAACCCGCCCCTGATCCCGCTGGCGGACGCGCTGGAGTGGATGCACTACCCGGACGGCGAGACGCCCGATGAGGCGCGCCGGCGCTGGAAGCTGGCCAAGTCGCGCCTGGCCTTCGACGAGTTCCTCAGCCTGCAGCTGGGCTTGCTGCAGCGCAAGCAGGGCTGGCAGTCCGAGCCCGGCATCGCCTTCGAGCCGCCGGAAGGCACCGTCGAGCGTTTCGTCGACGCGCTGCCCTTCCAGCTCACCGGGGCGCAGCAGCGGGCCCTGAAGGACATCCTGGCGGACATGCGCGCCCCGGAGCCGATGACGCGCCTGCTACAGGGCGACGTCGGATCTGGCAAGACGGCCGTCGCTGCGGCGGCCTGCTTCGTGGCCGCCCGCTGCGGGTACCAGGCGGCGCTGATGGCTCCGACCGAGTTGCTGGCCGAGCAGCACATGCGGAGCCTGGCCCGGCTCTTCGAGGGGCTGGACGAGGACGAGCGGCCGCGGGTGGCGCTGATCACCGGCAGCACGACCGGAGCCGAGCGGCGCGAGGTCTACGCGGCCATCGCCAGCGGCGAGTGCGACATCGCTGTGGGCACTCAGGCGCTAATCCAGCAGGGCGTGGAGTTTCACCGGCTCGGATTGGCGATCATCGACGAGCAGCACCGCTTCGGCGTCGAGCAGCGTGCCGCGCTGCGCCAGAAGGGCATCTCGCCGGACGTGCTGGTCATGACCGCCACCCCGATCCCGCGCTCGCTGGCGCTGACGCTGCACGGCGACCTGGACGTCACCACGCTGGACGAGCTGCCGCCCGGCCGCCAGCCGATCGAGACGCGCTGGCTGCAAGGCCGCGAGCGGCTGTGGGCATACGGTTTCGTGCGCGAGCGGGTCCAGGCAGGTGAGCAGGCGTTCATCGTCTTCCCGCTGGTCGAGGAGTCGGAGGCGGTCGATGCGCGCGCCGCGGTCGACGAGCACATCCGGCTCAGCAATGAGATTTTCCCCGATCTGCGCCTGGGGCTGCTCCACGGCCGCATGAAGCCGGCTGAGAAGGACGAGGTGATGCTCGCCTTCCGCGACCACGAGATCGACGTGCTGGTCTCGACCTCGGTGGTCGAGGTGGGGATCGACGTGCCGAACGCCACCGTCATGCTGATCGAGGGCGCCGACCGCTTCGGGCTGGCCCAGCTCCATCAGTTCCGCGGCCGGGTGGGGCGCGGCGAGCGCAAGTCCTATTGCCTGCTGGTGACCGACAAGGTCAGCGCCGAGGCCGAGACGCGCCTACAGGCAATGGTCGACTCTGACGACGGCTTCCGGCTGGCCCAGATCGACCTTGAGATGCGCGGCCCGGGCGACTTCCTGGGCACGCGCCAAAGCGGCCTGCCCGAGTTCCAGCTGGCGGACTTCGCCGACGTGCGCGATCTGGAGCGCGCCCGTGCCGAGGCCGAGCAGATCCTGGCGAGCGACCCGGCGCTGGAGAAGGCCGAGCATGCCCTGCTGCGCGCCCGGGTCGAGCGCTTCTGGCGCACGGTCGAGCGGGCGGAGGTGAGCTGACGTGCGGGTTATCAGCGGCGAGGCCCGTGGGCGGCCGCTCAAGGCGCCGCGCAACCAGGCACGCACGCGGCCGATGGCCGACAAGATTCGCGAGGCGGCTTTTTCCTCGATGGATTCGCTCGGCGTTGCGCCGGAGCGGGTGCTTGACCTCTATGCCGGCTCCGGTGCGATCGGGATCGAGGCGCTCTCGCGCGGCGCGGACTGGGCGGACTTCGTCGACCGCGACCGCATCGCCTGCCAGACGATCCGCGACAACCTGCGCTCGACCGGGCTGGAGAGACGTGGCAAGGTCCACCAGGCAACCGTCGAGGCGTTTCTGCGTCGCGTTGACGAGCCCTACGACTTCATCGCGATTGACCCACCGTACGCAGATCCTGCTATTGTGGACACGCTCGAAATGCTGTCGGAATCGGCGGCGGTGGCGGAGGGTACGGTCGTGCTGCTGGGGCACTGGCCGCGGCTGGAAATCCCCGAGCGCATCGGGCGGCTGGTGCTGCTGCGCCAGCGGTGTCACGGCGATTCATGCTTCGCGATCTTTGAGGTGTCGGCGCGGAGCGAATCAGACGACTAGAGACGAGCGGGAGCATATGGCGACGTCGCGGAGGCGGGTGGCGGCCTACCCGGGGACCTTTGATCCGATCACCTATGGGCACATCGATATCGCCGCCAGGGCGTCGCAGCTGTTTGATGAAGTGATCGTCGCGATATACGATGGCGGCGAACATGCGCCCAAACGTCCACTCTTTTCAGCAGACGAGCGCGTCAGACTTGCGCAGGAATCGCTGTGTCATCTCGACAACGTTCGCGTTGACACCTTCAGCAGCCTGCTCGTAGACTACTGTGCAACCGTGGGGGCGGGAACCATCGTCAGGGGGCTACGGGCGGTATCGGACTTCGAGTACGAGTTCCAGCTGGGTCACATGTATCAGCACTTGAACCCGGATCTTGAGATTGTCTGCCTGATGGCGAGGTCCGATCACACTTTCATCAGTTCCAGCATCATCAGGGAAGTCGCGTCGCTCGGAGGATCCGTCGACGAGCTCGTCCCAGAGAATGTCGTCCAGGCATTGACGCGGCGCTTCAAAATCTCTGACTAAACGCTCGCAAGCGCGGGCTTCGCGGCTCCGCGCGTGTGGGGCGGCGATAGGGTGACTCGGAAGGAACCGGCAGGTTTCGATCATGACTGATATGCGGCGTGACCATCGATCGGCGACTTTGATGCAGCTGCTCGACGACCTCGAAGGGGTCATATCGCGAGGACGGAGGTTTCCCGGCAGCAGCAAAGTCACGGTCGACGGCCAGCAGGTCATCAGCCTGATCGACGAGCTGCGCGTCTCGCTGCCGGTAGAGTTGCAGCAAGCCCGGCGCGTTGTCCAGGAGCGCCAGCAGATCGTCATCGACGCCCAGGAGGAGGCGCGCAAGATCCTCGACGCCGCTCAAGAGCGCGCCAGCTATCTGGTGAGCCAAGAGGGTATCCTTGGGGAGGCGCGCCAGCGCAGCGAGCAACGCCTGCGCGAGGCCGACCAGAACGCCGCCCGCACCATCTCCGGCTCGACGCAGTTCGCGCTGAGCGTGATCGAGGAGCTGGAGGGCACGCTCCGCAACCAGCTGGACGAGCTGGAAGCCGCGTTGCGACAGCAACTGCGCGAGCTGGAGCGCGCGCGTGACACCCTCGTGGAGCGCGAGCGGAGCAGCGTCTAGCACCTGAACCGGCGGCCCGTTCGGGGCCCATTTTCGGCGTCATTACGCGGCCGGCGCGTTTGACCTTGCCCGCCGAATGAGGATATACTCGTTCGGTTGTGCGGCAGAATCCGGGCGCGGAGGATCACCATGAGAAAGCGCAAACCGGACCGCAACGACCATGTTCCGGTACGGGATATCGAGAACGATACCGTTCTCAACGTGTCCCAACTATTGCAAGAAACGACGGGAGCCAGCCGCAGCTATCGACTGTCGCTGGATTGGTTCGCACTCGACACCGACTTGATGGCCCGCGACGTCACCGGCGAGCTCAAGCTGATGCGCGTGGGCAACGGGCTGATGTTGAGCGGCAAGATCCGGGGCACGGCACTGATCGAGTGCGTCGGTTGCCTGGAGATCTACGAGCAGCCATTTGAGACCGAGGTCGAGCAGGAGTACCGCCCGATCTACGACGTTGCCATGGGCAGCGTCGACGATGATGAAGAGACTGATTTCGAGAGCGAGGTCGACGAGATCGACGACGCCAACGAGCTCGACCTGGCGGAGCCGATTCGCCAGTACGCGATCCTCGCGCTTCCGATGCGCCCCAACTGTGGTCCGGACTGCCCGGGCCTGGGAGTCGAGGAGGAAGCGGGGCCGGAATACGATCATCGTATGGCCGCGCTCGCCGCATTGTTGGAAGAATCAGCGGAGACCGACGACGCCTAGCGGCCGGTCGAGCCGCGAAACTGGTACGGAGAGGGAACAGTGGGAGCACTTCCAAAGCAGCGCATTCCAAAATCACGTCGCGGCCGCCGGCGCCAGCACCAGAAGCTGAAGACGCCGCATATGGTCATTTGCCCCAACTGCCGGGCGTACAAGCTGTCCCACCACGTCTGCCTGTCCTGTGGTCACTACGCCGGCCGGGAAGTGGTGGAGATCGAGCTGCGCGCGCCGTCGGCGTCCGAGCGCCCGCCGTTCTAAGACGGGGACGCCCCTCCCGACCACAACGCGGGGCTTCCCGGCTAACATAGAGGGCAGGCAACCGGAACCGGGTTGAGGGGGAGGGTTATGCTTCGCTACGCCGCGATCACCGGCACCGGCATGTACGTGCCGGCGCAGGTGATGACGAACGATGACCTCAGCAAGTTCGTCGATACGTCCGATGAGTGGATCCGTAGCCGTACCGGGATCGCCGAGCGACGCATAGCCGAGGCGACCGAGACGTCGGTGTCGATGGCCGTCGCCGCGGCGCGCCAGGCGTGCTGCCAGGCAGGCGTTGACCCGGCCGAGCTGGATCTGGTCATCGTCGCCACCTACACGCCCGACCAGTTGATGCCGTCGGTGGCGAGCCTCGTGCAGAACGAGTTGGGCGCGGCGCGCGCTGGCGCGTTCGACCTCAACGCGGCCTGCTCCGGCTTCGTCTACGCGCTCTCGGTCGGCAGCCAGTTCGTGCGCGCCGGCAGCGCCGACAAGGTGCTGGTCGTCGGCACGGACTTTGTCAGCCGCTTCCTGGACTTCACCGACCGGCGCACCTGCGTGTTATTCGGGGACGGTGCCGGGGCAGTCGTGCTCCAGCCTAGCGATGAGCCGGCCGGCCTGCTCTCGATGGATCTCGGCTCGGACGGCAGCATGGGCCATCACCTGACGCTCGGCAGCCCGCAGCGCTACGTCGGGCTCAACGGCGCCCGCACGGTCGAGCGTGCCTTCATGCAGATGAACGGCCAGGAGGTCTACCGCTTCGCCGTCAAGGTGATGGGTGAGGCGGCCGCGACCGTGGTCGAGCGCGCCGGGCTGACCTACGACGACATCGACCTGTTCATCCCACATCAGGCGAACTTGAGAATTATCAACAACGCAGCAAAACGCCTGGAACTGCCGCGCGAGAAGGTGTGGGTGAACGTCGACCGTTACGGCAATACCTCGAATGCCTCGGTTCCGATCTGCCTGGTTGAGGCAGAGGAGGCCGGGGCCCTGCGAGCGGGGATGAACGTCGTGCTGGTTGGCTTCGGCGGCGGCTTGACCTGGGCGGCCGGCGTCGTGCGCTGGACTCGCGAGGCGGCCAATGGCTGATGCCGTCGCCTGGCTGTTCCCCGGACAGGGCTCGCAGGCGGTCGGGATGGGCAAGGACCTGGCGGCGCGCTACCCGGTTGCCGCCGAGGTCTACGCCATCGCTGACCAGACGCTCGGCTTTCCGGTCTCGACGCTCTGCTGGGAGGGGCCGGCCGAGGAACTGACCCGCACCGCTAACCAGCAACCCGCCCTGCTGGCCACATCCATCGCCATGCAGCGTGTCCTCGCCGAGCGCGGCCAGATCGACCGCCCGGCCTTCATTGCCGGCCACTCGCTGGGCGAGTACTCGGCGCTGGTGGCTGCCGGGGCACTCGATCTGGCCGACGCGCTGCGCCTGGTGCGCCGGCGCGGCGAGCTGATGGAGGAGCACGGCCTGGGCGGCATGATCGCCCTGATCGGCATG
>DATGQR010000360.1:0-2332 GCA_035304105.1 Thermomicrobiales bacterium
CATGTACCCGGCTGAGGACGCCGAGGGCTGGGTGATGCTGGAGCACCCGACCACCCACCAGCGCGTCACGCTCTTCGAGGCCGACCTCGGCACTCCCTGGTGCGTCGCGGTGCGGGCGCAACACCTCGAAGAGGCAGTCGAGAAGCTGGCCGCCCACGGCGCCACGACCGGTGACATCTTCGAATCTCCCGGCTTCCGCGCCTCGCTCTGCTTCGACCCCTCCCGCATACCAATCATGCTCTACAACCAGGGCGAGGACGACTGAGGATCCCGCTCCCCTCGCGTTACCCGGCGGTCCTGGATGACAAACGGCTGTAGATGCTGGCTGGTGAAGCCTCGTAACGATGGGGCGTGATGCGGCCTAGCGGTTGTCCGATTCCTGGTCGGCCTGGCGGTCTTCGTAGGCCAGGAGGAGCTTGCGGAGCAGGTTGGCGAGCGTCTCGCGCTCGGACTCGTCCAGTGGCGCCAGGAAGTCGGCCTCGAACCGGCGATAGGCGTCGTGGAGCCTGTGGGCGGTCGCCAGCCCCTCGGGGGTGAGCCGCACCAGCACGCCACGCCGGTCGCTCGGGTCCGGCAGGCGCTCGACGTAGCCGAACTTCTCCAGCCGGTCGATCAAGCTGGTCACGGTGCCCGAGGTCAGGTTTAGCCGCTCTCCCACACCTTTCGGCGTCGTCTGGTGCGGGGCCGGCAGGGTCGAGAGATAGATCAGCAGCTTCGCTCCCGACGGCGAAATATGCCCGTTCGGGTCTTCCATGTACCCGTAGGCCTGCTCGACGTAGCGTGAGGCGATTTGGATGCGCCAGATGATCTGGCGGCCGGAGACATCGAGCCCGGGGGCCTTCTCCAGCCATTCGTTGAGGTCGCGGCCGACGAGATCCTGCTTCATGATGCCTATTCTACGCATTCGCCGGCACGTGTCTTGCTTTCATGTGTTACGATATCAAGTATCTTGATGTCGAGATACATCGAAGGGGGCCAACGTGACGCGAAATAATAACCGGCCAGGGTCGCTCTGGCAGCATCGCGACTTCCTCAAGCTCTGGGGCGCCCAGTCGGTTACCCAGGTTGGCACCCAGATCTCGCTGCTGGCGATCCCGCTCGTCGCGGCGATCACGCTCGACGCCTCGGCCGGGCAGATGGGCCTGCTGGCCGCCGCCGGCACGTCCCCCTTCCTCTTCTTCGGGCTCATCGCGGGCGTGGTGACGGACCGGATGCGCCGGCGCCCGATCCTGGTCTGGACCGACCTCGGCCGGGCCGCGCTGATGACGCTGGTCCCGCTGGCATGGTGGCTGGACGCGCTGACGTTCACGCTGCTGATTTCGGTCGCGTTCGCGGTCGGCGTGCTCAACGTCTTCTTCGAGGTCTCTTACCAGTCCTACCTGCCGTCCGTGGTGCGGCGCGACCAGCTCGTCGAGGGCAACAGCAAGCTGGAGACCAGCCGGGCGGGAGCGCAGATCGCCGGTCCCGGACTGGCCGGCGGGTTGATCCAGGTGGTCGGCGCGCCGGTCGCGCTCGTGCTGGACGCCGTCAGCTTCCTGATCTCGGGCATCCTCCTCGGGCTGATCCGCGCCCCGGAGCCGCCGGTCGCGCAGTCGGAGAGCCGCAATTCGATCGTCGCCGAGATGCGCGAGGGCGTCACCTACATCTTGCGAAGCCCCTTGCTGCGGCCGATCGCCGGCTGCACGGGAACGGCCAACTTCTTCGGTGGCATGAGCGTGGCCGTCATTGTCCTCTTCGCCACCCGCGAACTGGGACTCTACGCCGGTTGGCTGGGCGCGATCTTCGCTGGCGGCAGCGTCGGCTTCCTGGTCGGCGCGCTGCTGGCGGGCCGGGCGGCGGCCCGGCTCGGGGTCGGCCAGGCGATCGTGCTAGGCATCGCGATTAGTGGGATTGGCGGCCTGGTTCTGCCGCTGGCCGGCGGCGCGCCGCTCGCCAGCGCCGCCATTCTGATGGCCGGTATCGCCATCACCGGCGTCGGTGGGGCGATCTACAACATCACCCAGGTCAGCCTGCGCCAGACGATCACGCCTGACCGCATGTTGGGGCGGTTGAACGCCACGATGCGCTTTCTGGTCTGGGGCACGCTGCCGCTCGGCAACCTGGCGGGCGGCTTTACGGGCGGGTTGATCGGCCTGCGCGGCACCCTTGTGCTGGCCGGTTGCGGTTCGCTCCTGGCTACGCTCTGGCCGCTCCTCTCCGCCGTGCGCTCGCTCGACAGCTACCCCTCGGAGCCACTGCCCGAACCGGGCGCCGCGCCCATCCAGGCCGACTAGCGCCGGGTTGTCGCGGCGCACGTCCCCCGGATAGGCTTCGACCACGCGAGCGCAGCGAG
>DATGQR010000361.1:0-2732 GCA_035304105.1 Thermomicrobiales bacterium
CACGCCTGCTCCCAATCTCGCTCGATCGCGGAGTCGGTGCGGACCTTTCCCCGGCTGTCGTACCGGAACGCCGATCGCGCCGGCAGTTGCATCCGCATGAGCACCCGGACATTGCTGATCTCGAACGAGATCGCCACCTGGCCATCCGTGTTGGTCATGTAGGCGAAGGCCGAGGCCCCGAACCGGGTCAGGGTGCGCTCGATCTCGTCACGCGACCGACTGACCGGGACATCCGTCTTGGCTGCATACTTCCCGCTCATGTCGTCACCTCGTACTCATCCCAGTGGTAGGTATTGTCCCGACTCTGCGAGATGTAGGCCGATCGGCCCGGCTCGGCCGCGAGCGTCACCGCCATGATGCCCTTGCCCAGGGCGCTCTTGTGCTGGCCGCAGAGATGGATCGTGCGCGCCTCCTGGGGCGAGCCGTCGCGGCTCGGTAGCCACCGGCGCAGGGCCGGGAGGGCGTGCTTGCCTGGGTTTGGGCAGCGGGTGCCGTCCTTGCGGCGAAGGGCTTCGCATTGTGCCGTCATGACGTCGCTCCCTTCGCGGCGGCGACGGCGCTGCGGATCGCAGCTGGTACGTCTTCGCCATCACCTTCCGCCGATGATCCGTGCGGCCCTTCAACGTGGGCATAGCACCACCCCATGTCGCAGTACGCTCTCGTCGTCCACCCCACTGGAAGGACGCATGCACTCTCCAGCGGCTCGCGCTCCATCGCCTCCAGCGCGGCGCGCATCCCGTTGCGCACAGCTTCGGTGAACGTTTCCCCTCGCGGCCCCGACGATCGCCAGTGCCACACGAATATCTGTGTCGCGCGCTCGACGTCCTGCTCGGTGTAGCTCATGCCGCGCTCCTCTCCTCTTCTTGCTCGACGGCCTGCGCCGACTCCAGGGCTTCCATCATGTCGGCGAGGATATTCACCAGCCCGTCCATGATGGCGACGTCGACGGGCATGCTCAGCTGGTACAACCTGCCCTCGCTCGGCTCGAGGGCGATGACGGCTCGCACGCCGTCCCGATCGGTATAGACGGTGCCCCGGAAGGTGGATCGATGATGCGTGAACTCCCGTTGATAGTGGATCCTGTCGGTCATCGCGCCCTGCCTCCATCTGGTGATCGTCGGAACAGCTCGGAGTTGGGGCAGGTCGCCCAATGCGAGAGGAAGTACTGCGCACCGGGTGGATCGAACATTGGCTGGGCGACAAGGCATCGCTCGCCTTCAATCCGGAACGAACCGGCAACGGGCGCCGCAATCGGATCCGGGTTCAGCGGCATCCGCTTGCCGGACTCGGTGTACTTCCAGGTGATCGGTTCTCCACAGCCTGAACACGTATTCATCACTTCACCTCGACGATCGTGATGCCGTACTGGCTCTCGACGTGCTTCTTCTTCCACCGGTACATGTCCGTCTTCATGCCCTTGACGTCTTCGACGATCTCCTGCCCAGAAGGCACGTCGGTGTACCGGAAGTCGGCGATGTAGGATCCGATCTCGACAAACGTGTTGCTCCTGGCACGCAGCACATGCAGCGGATACCGGGGCTGGATCGTTAGGTGATCGATCTCCCCTCGATCGGCACGGTCCTTGAGCTCGCGATACCGCTCCGCCTCGCGCTGGCTGTCAAAGGTGATCCCGTCGATCTTTGTCTTCACGTTGCCGTACTTGGATCGTGCTGGCTTCTCAGCTGCCACCTTGGCCGTGGCGACCTTGGAAAGCGCTTCATCCGGGGTGTACCCCTGCTCGACGAGCGTGGCGATTCGGGTGTAGTCGGCTGCCTTGATCTCATTCATGCCGTCTTCTCCTTCGCCCGGCTCGCCTTGGCCGCACAGGACTTCGAGCAGAACCTGTTCATCGGCTTGCCGCCAACGATCCGGAACGTGAAGCGGTCGCCGCACCATTCGCAGTCCGCCGCGCGCTGAACGCCGGTGCGGCAGTCTGGGCAGCGGGTATCACGCTTCGGCGCGGTGGTGGTGAACTCGGCGTTGCACATCGAGCAGTGCTTCATGGTGCCCTCCCGGACAACGGTGAGCGTCACGGGCTGCCTGGATCCGATCGGCTCGTCCGTCACGATCTCCCGGGCGGCCGCGCGGGCCTCGTAGAGGGCGAGCTCGTCACCCTCGATCCGGCGATGGCCGGTGTACCACTCGCCGATGGCGTAGTCCTGGTGGTTCATTACGCAGCCGTCCCGCTCACGCGGTTCTTGCGCGCCATGAACCCGACCCGCGTGAAGATTGCTTCCGGCATGGGGCCCACAATCATCCCGTTCTCTACCGCAACAGGGATCTCGAACCGCTCGCCGTCCTTGAGATGCAGCAGCGAGACGAGCTCCGGCACGTTGATCCGCCCGCCGGTCGAGATCGGGCGCGCGTTCGGGCCATCCTGCACCGGTTGGATCGCCAGCTGCGCCCGACTGGCCAGGACGACGACCGGATGGCTCTTCGCGGGATCGAGGTCCATCATCAGCCGGACGTTCTTCCCGGCGCTGATCCAGGCTTTCTCGCCCTTGCAGACCAGCGTGATCTTCGGCGTGGCGCTACGGCGCGCTGGGCGTAGCACGGGGACGGGTCGCAGGGTATCGGTCAACTGAATCTCCATGATGCGTGTCCTTTCATCGTCGTCCCAGGTGATAGGTCTGGCAGGTCTTCGAGTAGTAGACGGTCAGTGTTCGAAGTCGTTTGTTGCGGCGTCGCAACAGCCGGCAATCCCGGGCGGCATCGCTCCAGCTGGCGTAACA
>DATGQR010000362.1:0-2764 GCA_035304105.1 Thermomicrobiales bacterium
TATACGTCGGCAAGGCAGGCAATGGCGGTATCTGTCCTGTTTCGGTTGTGCCGGAAAGCCGGTCGGCTGGTCTCGCTTCCCAGTGCGTTCAAGGCTTTGACTGCCGCACACCCTCCCACCGCGGGGGCGCGTATCGTCTACCAAACGGACCTGAGTATTCTAGCGAATGTTTCGCGCGACCGGGACTATCCCGCTCATTGGCGGCTGCGGAGCCACACTTGGTCAGCGGGAATCGCCTTTGTGTGGGACGCGCTCATTACAATAGCAATGGCAACAGACCATGATGAGGCCGTCTGGAGGCAATGGTGCGTATTCG
This sequence comes from Thermomicrobiales bacterium, assembly GCA_035304105.1. GTDB lineage: Bacteria > Chloroflexota > Chloroflexia > Thermomicrobiales > CFX8 > JAUIIK01. The sequence goes on from DATGQR010000362.1 coordinate 317, forward strand.
AATTGACCGCGAGAAGTGCGTGTCGGCCGGCAACTGCGTCGTGACGGCGCCGACCGTCTTCATCCTCGACGAGGAGGAAAAGGCAACACTGCTGGACGTCACCAGCGTCGATGAGGACACGCTGCGGCTGGCCGCCGAACTCTGCCCGACTGAGGCGATTGTGCTTGAGAGCGACGACGGCGAGCAGTTGTATCCATGAGCTTGGCTGCCCACCCGCTCGCCCGCCGCGACCTGATCGGCCGCAGCGATGAGTTCGGCGTGCTCCTCGACGCCTATCGCGAGGCGGCCGGCGGCGACCCGCGCATCGTCTTCGTCAGCGGCGAGCCCGGCATCGGCAAGACCCATTTGCTCGACCACCTGGCGGCTGAGCTGGCCGAGCGCGGCGCACTGGCGTTGCGCGGCAACTGCTACGAGGACGGGGCGATGGCGGCCTACGCGCCCTTTGTCGAGGCGCTGCGCCCGCTGGCCAACGGCGCCGACCGGCCGGCCGACCCGCTGGGGTTGACTGCCTCTCTGCCGGCCGGTCCGCTGGCGGCCAGGCAGCGTGAGTTCGGCGTGCCCGCTCCCAGTGAGGGCGAGGAGCGCCTGCGCCTGTTCGACGCCGTCGCCCGGATGATCGCTGACGCCGCCCAGGAGCGTCCCGTCGTCCTGCTGCTCGATGACCTTCACTGGGCCGATGAGCCGACCGCTCTGCTGCTGCGCTACATCGCCCGGGTCGCGCGCGCTGCCCCGCTCCTGATCGTCGGGGCCTACCGCGACACGGATCTGGATTCGCGGCAGCCCTTCGAGGGCGTGCTGCGCGATCTCCAGCGCGAGCGCCTGGCGTTCCGCATCGCACTGCGCCGCCTGGCCAGGGAGCAGACCGCCGAGATCGTCGTCCGCCTGCTGGGGGCTGAGGCTGACGCGATCTCACCTGTCGTCTTCGACGCGATCCAGCGCGAATCTGAGGGCGTGCCGTTCTTCATCGAGGAACTGGTGCTGCACCTGCGCGAGATCGGCGTGCTGGCGCCCGGCCCGGACGGTCGCTGGGATCTGACTGCCGGGGCCGAGGCCGCCGTACCGCAGAGCGTGCGCAGCGTCGTGGGCCACCGGTTGGAGACGATCTCCAGCGGCGCGCGCGAGGCGCTGGCGGTTGCCGCCGTGATCGGCAAGGATTTCTCCTTTAACCTGCTGCGCGCCGTGCTCGACTCGCGCGCAGCGGCGCAGGTCGAAGAGCTGGCCGGCTACATCGAAGAGGGCACCGAGCGGCGGCTGATTTACGAACGCGGTATCGTCGGCGGTGACGCGATTTACTCCTTCGCTCACGAGCAGATCCAGAGCGTCCTCTACTGGAGCTTCAATGCCATCCGCCGCCGGGCGCTGCACCAGCGCGTGGCCGAGGCGCTCGAGCGGCTGGAGCCCGATCCCGAGCGCGAGGCGGCGCGGCTGGCCCACCATTTCAGCCACGGCGAAGATCTTGACAAGGCAGCCCATTATCTCCAGGTTGCCGCCGAGCAGGCCGTCTGTGTGCGCGCGGCCGAGCAGGCCATCCGCTACTACGACGCCGCGCTTGACATCCTTGAGACGCGTCCGGTCGATGCGGAGACGGCCGAGCGGCGCTTCAAGCTCCTGGCCGACCGCGACTCGCAGTATGAGGTCTCCGGCGATATCGAATCCCAGGTCGCTGGCGTTGCTGCGCTGCGCGAGATTGCCCGCGCAGCCGGCCGGCCGGAGTGGCAGTTCGAGGCCGCCGCGCGCTCGGCCCGCCTGGCCGTGCGCATGGGCGACCCGGAGACGGCCCAGCGCCATGCCGCCGACGCCCGGGCGCTGGCCCCGCAGCTCGGCGACGGCTATGGGGCTCGGGCCGCGCTGATCAGCGCCCAGGCGCACATCGGCCGCCTGCTCGGCGAGCCGTCGCGACTCTATCGCCCGAAAGAGGACCTGATTGCCGCGCTCCAGCACCTGACGGTCGCCCGCGAGCGCTGCGAGGCCCTGGGTTGGAAGCACGCCGCCGCCTGGACGACTCAGGACATGGGCGTTGTCCTCTGGACGCTGGCCGAGCCGGAGGATGAGGATGCCCGGGCCAGGGCGCGCAGCTTCCTGATCGACGCGCTGGAGCAGTTCCGCGCCGTCGGCGACCGCAAGGGCGAGATCACCGCGCTGATCGCGCTGGCCTACCGCCGCCCGGTCTCGGCGACGGCGGCCGGCAGCCCGCTGCAGGGCAGCTACGTCGCCTTCCTGGAGGAGATCCGCCGCCTGCGCCAGACCGAGCACTTGCTGGGCCGCGAGGCCGACCGCCCGCGGCTGGAGGCGCTCTCGCGCATGTCGATCCACCTCTACGCCCGCACCCACGCCTGGTACGAGACGGCGCTGGCGCGCGCCTGCGAGGCGCTGGAGTGGGCCACCTCGGCCCGCGAGACGCGCATCATGCTCCTGGCGCGCCTCGGCCTCTCGGAGACCGAGCGGCTG
>DATGQR010000363.1:0-4127 GCA_035304105.1 Thermomicrobiales bacterium
AGCTCTTCATCCACGTCAAGGCCTTCGAAGCCTACATGCAGGCTGGCGGGCCGCCGGTCAACCTCAAGTTCCTGCTCGAAGGCGAGGAGGAGGTCGCCTCGCCCAATATGCGGCCCTTCCTGGAGGCGAACCTCGATCTGCTGCGCGCCGACGTCTGTGTCATCAGCGATTCGTCGATGCCGGCCATCGACCATCCGTCGATCCTGCACAGCCTGCGCGGCATGACCTACCTCGAGATCCATGTCGAGGGGCCGCACGACGACCTGCACAGCGGCTTCTACGGCGGCGCGGTCCACAACCCGGCCCTGGCACTGGTCGAGATCCTCGGGCGGCTGCATGACGCCGACCACAGCGTGACCGTGCCCGGCTTCTACGACGACGTCGTGTCGCTGACCGAAGCCGAGCGCGCCGAGATCGCCAAGACCGCCATCAGCGACGAGCAGCTGCTGGCCGACACCGGCGCTCCGGCCGTCTGGGGCGAGGCGAACTTCACGATCAAGGAGCGCGTCACGGCCCGTCCGACGCTGGAGATCAACGGCATCGGCAGTGGCTGGACCGGACCAGGCCCGAAGACGATCATCCCGGCCACGGCGATGGCCAAGGTCAGCTGCCGGCTGGTCGGCAACCAGGACCCGCACACGGTCTACGAGCAGATTCGAGATTACGTCGCGTCGCTGACACCGGAGACGGTGCGCGTCAGGACCGAGCTGATCACGACCGGCGAGCCGGCACTGATCGACTTCAACCTACCGGAGATGCAGGCGGCGGTGCGCGCCTACGAGCGCGGTTGGGGCGCGACGCCAACCTTCACACGCGGCGGCGGCAGCATCCCTATCGTGGCCGACCTCTACAACCTCCTGGACATCCCGGTCGTCATGATGGGCTACGGTCTGGACACCGACGGCCTACACGGCACCAACGAGCACTTCTCGATCGAGATGTTCCACCGCGGCATCGAGACGGCCATCGTCTACCTCGAAGAGCTGGCGGCGCTGGAGCGGTGAACGCCAACCGCGCAGCAGCCCGGCGCCCACGCGCCGCCGGGCTGGCAATGACAATGGGGAGGAGAAACAGCGTGGCAGGCAGGTTTGACCGCGAGCTGGAAGAGCGGCTAGTGCGCTATGCGCGCATCGACACCCAGAGCGACGAGAGCTCGCCGACATCGCCCAGCACCGAGATCCAGCTCGACCTCCTCAACTTGCTCGTCGAGGAGCTGGAGGAGATCGGCGCGCGCGACGTTCGGCTGACCGACTACGGCGCAGTGCTGGCGACGATCCCGGCGACGGTCGAGGACGGCGCGCCGGTCGTCGGCTTCCTGGCGCACGTCGACACAGCCCCAGGCTTCAACGCCAGCGGGGTTAAGCCCATCGTTCACCGCAACTGGGACGGCAGCGACATCGCGCTGCCAGACGACCCGCGCATGGTCCTGTCGCCGGAGCAAATCCCCTACCTGGCGGGCAAGATTGGCGAGGACATCATCACGGCCAGCGGCACGACGCTGCTGGGCGCCGACGACAAGGCCGGCATCGCGATTATCATGACGATGGCCCGGCACCTGCTGGACCGTCCCGACATTGCCCACGGCCCGATTCGGGTCTGCTTCACGCCGGACGAGGAGATCGGACGCGGCGTGCATGCCAACCTGCCCGCCGATCTCGGCGCTGACGTCGCCTACACGCTTGACGGTGGCGAAGCCGGCGAGATCGTCTACGAGACCTTCTCGGCGGACAAGGCCACCATCACGGTCGAGGGCGTCTCGGCCCACCCGGGCCAGGCCAAAGGTGTCCTGGTCAACGCGCTCCACCTCGCCGCGAAAATCATCGACACGCTGCCACACGTAACCCGGACCCCCGAGACGACGAGCGACCGTGAGGGCTTCATCCACGTCTACCGCGTCGATGGCACGGCTGCTGCCGCCGAGCTTCTGCTGATCCTGCGTGACTTCGAGTTGGACGGCCTGGCGTCCCACGGCGAGTTGGTCCGCAAGGTCTGCGAGGCCGTCGGCGCCAGCGAGCCGCGCGCCCGGATCGAATGCGAGATCACCCCACAGTACCGCAACATGCGCTACTGGCTGGAACGGGACATGCGCCCGGTTGAACTGGCCCGTGAAGCCTGCCGGCAGGTCGGCATTGAACCCTTCTCGAAGCCGACGCGCGGCGGGACCGATGGATCGCGGCTAACCGAGCTGGGCGTGCCCACGCCGAACCTGTTCACCGGTATGCACAGCATCCATGGCCCGCTGGAGTGGATCAGCGTCCAGGACATGGCCCTCGCCACGGAGATGTGCCTGGTGCTGGCCGAGCTCTGGGGTCACGAGCGTCGCTAGGCGATTGACGTCGAAAGGAGCCGCCGAACCTCGCCACCGCCGGTTCCGGACACCACTTCGGAGGCCGGCATTCGCCGATCACATTATGGAAAGGACGGGGCAGCATGAGTGCCGCAGTGCCGGCTGATGACGTCATCATCGAAGAGGAGCGCACGCTTACTCAACGGATCCTGGACAGCATCGAGCGGGCCGGCAACAAAGTGCCGCACCCGGCGATGATGTTCGTCTACCTGATCGTGGTGGTCATCGCGCTGTCGGCCGTCCTCGACGTGCTGGGTGTCAGCGTCACCGAGGAAATCATCGTGCCGGCGCCCCAGGAGGTGACGACGGACAATGTCGGCGGCTCGATCGCGCCGGTCATCATCACCGAGGAAACCTTCGATACGGACTACATGGTCATTGAGGAGGAGGTCGCCGTCCAGAGTCTGCTGACCGTTGAGGGGCTGCGCTTCATCTTCACCTCGTTCGTCAGCAACTTCGCCGGCTTCAGTGTCGTGGCCGTCATCTTCGTGGCGATGCTGGGCGTCGGCGTGGCCGAGGAAGCCGGGCTGATGGGCGCGCTGATCCGGAAGCTCGTCCATGTCGCACCGCGCCAGGGGCTGACCTTCATTATCGTTCTGATCGGCGGGTTGTCGAGCGTCGCGACCGACGCCGGTTACCTGATCCTCATTCCATTAGGCGCGGCCGCCTTCCTCAGCGTTGGCCGCCACCCACTGGCGGGGATCGCAGCGGCCTATGCAGGCGTCAGCGCCGCATTCGCGGTAAACATCCTGATCGCGCCAATCGACGCATTGCTGACCGAGATAACGAACGAAGCGATCGCGCTGGCCGACCCCGAGACATCGATCACGATCACCGCGAACCTGATCTTCAGCATCACCTTCACGCTGCTGATGGCGCTGGTCGTGACAGTCGTCACCGAGCGGATGATCGAGTCACGCCTCGGCACGTTCCAGCCTGACCCTGGCGGAATCACAGCCGGCGGCGGAGGCGCCGGCGGCGACGCTCCGCCCGATGAGAAAGCGGTCGACCCGGTCAGCGAGTCACGCGGCCTGCGCTACTGCCTGTTCGCCGTGCTTGGGGCGCTGCTGGTGATCGTCCTGCTCACCGCGCCTCCCGGCGCGCCGCTGCGCGATCCGGAGACCGACGCAATCATCGGCGACACGCCCTTCATGGACAGCCTGATCTTCCTGATCTCGATGATCTTCCTGGCGGCCGGCATCGGCTACGGCCTGGGCGCGAAGACGATCAAGAGCACTGACGACGTCATGGCCGCCATCACCAAGACCTTCGCGGCCCAGGGTGGCCTGATCTTCATCCTGCTGCTGATTAGCCAGTTCATCGCCTACTTCAACTTCAGCAACATGCCGAGGGTCATCGCTGGCGGGATGGCGCACGCGCTGGAGAGCGCGGACGTCCACGAAATCCTGCTCCTCATCGGCATGATCCTGGCGATCATGGTGCTCGACATCATCATCCCCGGCGCGCTGCCCAAGTGGGCGATCTTCGCGCCGGTCTTCGTGCCGCTCTTCATGCGCCTGGGCGTCGCGCCGCAGACCGTGCTAGCCGCCTACCGCATCGGCGACTCGCCGATGAACGTGGTCACGCCGCTGATGGTCTACCTGCCATTCATCGTGCTCGTCGCCCAGCGCTACCAGGCATCGGCCGGCATCGGCACGATCATCTCGCTGATGATCCCCTACACGCTGGTCGTCGCGGCAGTCTGGATCGTGCTGTTCGTGTTCTGGTACGTCCTGGGTATTCCGGTGGGACCGGGATATCCGGTGGGCACGTAGTTGAA
>DATGQR010000364.1:0-4102 GCA_035304105.1 Thermomicrobiales bacterium
ACGCTAACCTGTGCCGGATGCTCTCTCGGGCGCACCTCGACAACGAGCGGCTGAACCCCGCGGTCGCGCCGGACGTCCTGGCGCGGCATAGCGCGGGTCTGATCGCCCTCTCCGGCTGCCGACAGGGCGAGGTGCCGGCGCTGATTACCCAGGGCAAGTACCGCCAGGCGGCCGAAGCCGCATCGCGCTATCTGGAGCTATTCGGCGCGGAGAATTTCTATATTGAGTTACAGCGCAACCTAGTCGATGACGACGAGGAGCGCGTCACCGGGCTGGTCCGCCTGGCTCGCGAGCTGGGCCTGCCGCTGGTCGCCACCAACAACGTCCACTACCACGTCCGCGCCCGCGCCCGCTTGCAGGATGTCCTTGTCGCGATCAAGCACCGCGCCACCCTGGAGACCTCCCACCGCGTGCGCCGCCCCAACAGCGAGTTCTTCCTCAAATCTGCCGACCAGATGGCCCGCCTCTTCCCCGACCTCCCCGAAGCCCTCGCCAACACCCTGGTCATCGCCGAGCGCTGCCAGTTCGACCTCACGACGGATCTGCATTATCAGTTTCCGGAGTATGGGGAGCGGGGAACGGCGCTTCTAGGGAAGAGGGAACAGGTAACAGGGAACAGGGAACAGGGGAAGATCGGTCGGCCCTCACCCCCCGACCCCCTCTCCCAATCCTGGGAGAGGGGGAGTAAGAGAAAGAATCGGTGCCACGACACGCACAGCCTGTCTTGCTCCCCTCTCCCAGGATTGGGAGAGGGGCCGGGGGTGAGGGCCGACCCCGACACCATCCTCCGCCAGCACTGCATCGAGCAGCTTCGCGAGCGCTATGCCGAGCGCGAGTGGCCGCGGGCCATGGAGCGGCTGGAGCAGGAGCTCGAGCTGATCAAGATGCACGGGCTGGCCGGGTTCTTCCTGATCTACCGGGACATCCTGGAGCTGGGGAAGGAGATCGCCCGGGAGCTGTACGGGCCGCACCGGAACCGCGCGCCAGGGCGTGGCCGGGGCAGCAGCGTCGGGTCGATCGTCTGCTACCTGATCGGGCTCAGCCCGATCGACCCGCTGCGGGCGAATCTGTATCTGGGGCGCTTCCTCAACGAGGACCTGGCGACGGTTCCGGATATCGACCTGGACTTCAGCCGGGAGGTGCGCGAGCGGCTGATCCTCAAGGTCTACGAGCACTTCGGCGAGGAGCACGTTGCGCTGGTCTGCAGCTTCCCGACCTACAGGCTGCGCTCGGCGGTGCGCGAGATCGGCAAGGCGCTGGGGCTGCCCGAGGCGGAGCTGGCGCGGCTGGCCAAGCTGGCCGGCAGCCACGGCTCGGCCGACAAGCTGGCTGAGGAGATGGCCCGCTACCCGGAGTTCACCCAGCGCATCGACGCGCCGCTCTGGCGGGACCTGATCGACCTGGCGGCTCAGATCAAGGGTTTCCCCCGGCATATCAGCCAGCACGTCGGCGGGATGATCATCTCCTCGACGCCGATCGTCGAGATCGTGCCGCTGGAGAAGTCGGCCATGGACGGCCGCATTATCTGTCAGTGGGACAAGGACTCCTGCGACGACGCCAGGATGGTCAAGATCGACTTCCTGGGGCTGGGCATGCTCTCGCTGGTCGACTACTGCCTGGACGAGATCCTCGCCAACCGCGGGGTGGACCTCGACCTGACGCGGATCGACTACGAGGACGAAGCCGTCTACGACATGATCTGCGCTGGCGACACTGTCGGCGTCTTCCAGATCGAGAGCCGCGCCCAGATGCAGACGCTGCCGCGCACCCGGCCGCGCAACCTGGACGACCTGACCGTCGAGGTCGCGATCATCCGGCCCGGACCGATCGTCGGCGGCGCCGTCAATCCCTACATCAAGCGGCGGCAGGGCAGGGAGCCGGTCAGCTACGACCACCCGAGCCTGGAGCCGATCCTGGCCGAGACGCTGGGGGTGATCCTGTTTCAGGAGCAGGTCATCCAGGTGGCGATGGCGATCACCGGGATCACGGCGGGCCAGGCCGACCAGTTCCGCCGGGCGATGTCGAGGAAGCGCTCGCGCGATGCGCTGGAGGCGCTGCGCGAGGACTTCTACCAGCGGGCCACGGCGCGGGGCGTCGATCCGCAGGTGGCCGCAACGATCTTCGACAAGCTGGTCGGCTTTGCCGAGTTTGGCTTCCCGAAGAGCCACTCGGCGGCCTTCGCGCTGCTGGCTTACCAGAGCTCCTGGCTGAAGCTTTACTATCCAGTCGAGTTCACCTGCGCGCTGCTCAACGCCCAGCCGATGGGCTTCTACTCGCCCGAGGTCGTCATCCGCGACGCTCGGCGGCACGGGGTCAGCTTCCGGGGTCCGGACATCAACGCCAGCCGGCGGAACTGCACGGTCGAGGGCGAGGCGGTGCGCATCGGCTTCCGCTACGTCAAGGGCGTCGGGCCCAGCAGGGCCGAGGCGATCGAGCGGGCGCGCGACGAGGGTGGCCCCTTCCGCTCGCTGCGCGATTTCCTGTGGCGCACCGGCACGAGCCGCGAGGCGACTGAGAATCTGATCCGCGCTGGCGCGTTCGACAGCTTCGGGCTGAACCGCCGCGAACTGCTCTGGCAGCTGGGGTTGGTCTACCGGCCACCCGGCCGGCAGCTGCCCCTGCCCCTGCCGACGAAGCAGGACGAGGTGCGCCTGCAGGACATGAGCCGCTGGGAGAAGATCGTTACCGACTTCGAGGTCATGGGCTTCTCGACCTACGATCACCCGATGGCGGCCGTACGGCCGGACCTGGACCGCGACCTCCAGACCAGCGTCGGGCTGGAGCAGGGCGAGGACGGGGCGCGGGTGCGCTACGCCGGGATGGTCGTCTGCCGCCAGCGCCCGGAGACGGCCGGCGGCTTCACCTTCGTGACCCTGGAGGACGAGTTCGGGCTGGCCAATCTGATCGTGCGCCCGAAGGTGTTGGAACGCTACCGGACCGTCATCCGCGGCGAGCCCTTCCTGCGCGTGACCGGCCAGCTCCAGATTCGCGACGGCACCACCAACATCGTCGTCACCGAGGTCGATCCACTGCCGATCCCGCCGGAACTGATGGCTCCACCCTCGCATAACTACCGCTAGCCGGATTGCCAATCGAGCGAGCCGTGGGACTTCGGCGTCGAGGCGGCGTAGAGTTGACGGCGCGGCCCGAAGCACTCGGGCGCGTCGAATGCAAGGAGATTGGCTACATGACCGTGCCGTTGAGCATTTTGGATCTGGTTCCCATCTCAGAGGGATCCACCGCCCGGGAGGCGATCGCCGCCTCGATGAGCGCAGCGCGGCTCGCCGATCGGCTGGGCTATAACCGGCTGTGGTTCGCCGAGCACCACAATACCCCGCAACTCGCGGCCAGCGCCACCGCGCTGCTGATCTCGCAGGCCGCCGCCGTCACCGAGCGCATCCGTGTGGGCTCCGGTGGCGTGATGCTGCCCAACCACTCACCGCTGATGGTGGCCGAGTACTACGGCACGCTCGTCAATATGCACGGCGACCGGATCGACCTGGGCCTGGGGCGCGCTCCGGGAACCGACCCGATGACTGCCCGGATGCTGGGCCGCTCCTCGGCCGAACCGCAGGCCTTCGCCCAGAATATCTACGACTTGCAGGGCTGGTTCGGCGAGACCGGCATGGCCCACAGCGCGCCAATCTTCTCGTCGGTGTCCGTGGGCACCAACGTGCCCATCTGGGTGCTCGGGTCAAGCGTCAATGGCGCGTCCATCGCCGGCCAGCTGGGCCTGCCATTCTCGGTCGCGTCGCACTTCGCCCCGGACGAATCCGACCTGGTCATCCAGACCTACCGCGAGACGTTCACCACCGAACAGCCGACCGCGCAGATCGAAAAGCCCTACGTGATGGCCGGCATCAACGTCATGGTCGCCGACACCGACGAGGAAGCGGCGCGCCAGTTCACCGTCGCCCAGCAGATGTCCATCAACATCCGCCGTGGACTGTCCCGCAAGCTCCAGCCGCCGATAGACCCGGACGAGCTCGCGGCGCAGGGTATCGCCGACAGTCCCGCGCTGCGCATCAGGGCCGTCGGCAGCCCGCAGACGGTCAAGGCGCAGCTGGAGGAGTTCGTCGAGCGCACCGGCGTCGACGAGCTC
>DATGQR010000365.1:0-4491 GCA_035304105.1 Thermomicrobiales bacterium
TGACCGGGGCCGGACCACTGTCGGGGCTCTGGCCGTTGTCGTCTGGCACAAGACCGACGAGCCGGGCTTCTGCGTCGCTGGCGGAGTCAGCGTCATGATCCGCCAACGCCATCATCGCCGCCGTTCCTACCCTCACCGCCGCTACTGCGCCCGGCGCGCGGTTCACTCGCGCCAGTCGTAAGCCTGGATGAGCCGGCTGAAGTCCCAGAGCAGGCCGCTGACCTTGCTGCTATGCGGATCGACCATGTAGACGATGTGCTCGCGGCTGTAGGTGACCTGGCTGCCATCGGGTGACCAGCCGGGGTTTGGCCCCGCGGACCCGTTGACGTCGATGGCCTGCGCACCGGTTCCGTCCGCGTTGACGACATACAGGCTGTAGATCGGGATATAGCTGCCCGTGGGGAAGCGTGCGCCAGCGTACGCGAATCGGGAGCCGTCCGGAGACCAGGCATAGCCCGAGAAGGTTGCTGTGCCGCTTCGGGGGTCGTCGGGCGCGTTTACGACGTCCTGGACATCGCTACCGTCGAGATTCATCGTCTTGAGGTAGTGCCAGCTACTCCCTTCATTGACGTACACGAACGCGATCCGGTCTCCAAGCGGCGACCAGGTCGGCTCCCAACCGGGCCGGAGTTCCTCGCGGCCAGTGCCGTCGCTGTTGATGATCGTCACCATGCTGTCGGACTCGAACACCAGCCGCGCCCCGTCGGGTGACCAGGACGGGAAACGCGATTTGCCGTCAACGGTCAGCTGGCGGACGTCGGTCCCATCGGCGTTCACGACGTAGATGTCCCCGGAGCTTCCCGAGAGGCTGAAGGCGATCTGATTGCCGTCGGGCGACCACCGGGGGGTGCCAATCTGAAGTCCCTCCGGCGCTGAGTAGACCGAGCGCATCCCGTCGTGGTCGAGGAGATTGAGGTGGAAGCCGTCGGTGTAGACGACGGGGCCGCTCAGGTCCGGCGCGAGCGGCTGGACGTTGTAGCGCCAGTTGTAATAGTGCAGCCCGACGTTGCCGGCTTCGACGACGAAGCCTTCGGGGTTGCCGGGCGTGTAGGTCAGGCAGCGGCGCTCGAAGCACTGCATCAGGACACTGTGCGGCGCGCCGCCGACCAGCACTGTCGCCCAGTAGGCCTCGGTGACCGGCCGGCCCGTGGCGAAGTAGGCGTTCTCGAAGAGCAGGTCATGGATAAAGGCGGCGCCATCCCAGACGGTCCCGCTCGAATTCATGAACTCCCAGAAGGGCGCGGCGATGGCGTGGCTGGTCACGTCGTCGACGATCGCGACCTGCACGCCGAAGCTTGCCAGGGCGGGATCGTTCGTGACGTTGCCGGCCCGGTCGACGCGCGCGACGATCGGCTGGCCGAAGGGGTGTGGCGGCGCGGTGCGGAGCCCGGCCAGGCTTGCGTAGGTCGGGCCGTTGGGATCCCCGGCGTCACCGGCGACGTTCACCCAGGCCGGCGCGAGCTGCATGCGCCTCACGTCGTCGACCTGCAACTCACCGGTCATCATCTCGACGACCAGCAGGCCGTTGGTGACGTACCAGACCGAGTTGGGATCCTCGCCGGGACGGCTGATTTCCATACGCGCCTTGTCGAAGTACTGGACGGCGCGCAGGTCGTACGGCAGGAGATTTTCGGCGTCTGTCAGGCCGTAGTACTCGTAGAACGGCGGGGTCAGCGGCTCCGGGGCCCAGATCCAGGTGCGCGTCGCCTGCCCCTCGGCGATAGGCCGGTCGGTGCGGTCGCGTGTCAGCTCAAACGGTGAGGGCGGGAATTCAGCCTGCATATCGCGCACGAAGACGTCTGACATGCGGAAGACGGGCGCAAACCCGTCCCCGCTGCTATCAAAGAAGGCCAGATTGTCGGCTGTCGACGCGAACGCCACAAAGCGGCCATCGGCCGAGATCCTGGCGCTGTGGCTATCGCCGTAACCACTCAGGCCGGCCGCGGTGCGGCTCACCAGGGTGATCGTGCCCAGGACGCGGTCACGCACGAGCACGTCTGAGAACGGTGCTCCGTCGTATGGGGCTACCAGGTTCCTCGCGTCCTTCTGGACGAGATTCGTTGCAAGGGACGAGAAGGCAACATAGCGCCCATCGCTGCTGATGCCTGCCGGTTGGGAGACCGCATCGCCGTTGGCCGCCTGCCCATCGCTCGACACATCGACCTGCTCCGTCGTGCGGGTCTGCCGGTCATGCACGAAGACATGCCAGTAGCCGGCGTCGTCGAGCGCGAGGTTCGTAGCCTGGGACAGAAAGACGACATAGCGGCCGTCCGTGCTGATCGTCGGGCTGGCGCTCTTGGCGTCGCCCTCATCCCCGGTGGTTGTGACGCTGACGCGCGCGATCTCGCCGCTGACGCGGTCGAAGACGAATATATCCGTCGCTGTGTTGGTGTCCCCGGGCACGAGATCCGAAGCTTCGGACTCGAATGCGACGTAGCGCCCGTCGCCGCTCAGGCTGGGCGCACCACTCGCGCCGTCCCCTCCGCCGATGCGTTCGAGCGTCCCCTCGATGCGGTCGACGACATACACGTCGTCCAGTTCATTCGTGTCATCAGGCAGGAGCGCGGCGGTGGTCTTGAATGCGACATAGCGACCATCATGGCTGATGGCAGGCTGGGATGCGGCTGCATCCGCCTGGTTCCCATTGACGTCGAGATTCAAGCGCGTATAGCTGCCGGTCGCGCGCTCGTAGAGGAAGATATCGCGGACCTCGTTCTCGTCGTCGGGCACGAAGTCGGGTGCATTCGAGCTGAACACGACAAAGCGGCCATCACCGCTGATGACCGCCTCCTGGGTGTATTCCGTCTCAGGTGAGGCATCGGGAATGCCGATGAATTCGAGCGTGCCAGTGACGCGGTCATAGACGTAGATGTCGTCGGTAGCGAAGTCTGCATTGGTGTCCGCGGGCACGAGCGATATCTGGGATTGGAAAGCGACGTAGCGCCCGTCGGCGCTGATCGATGGCCGCCCGCTCCACTCCGCGGCTTCGCCGTCGCTCGTCCGGCTGATGAGCTGGATCGGGTAGGCAGCGACGTCGATTTGCTGCAGCCGGGGCTGCGGCGTCGCAAGCGCTCCCAGCGGCATGAGCAGGAATGCGACCCCTACGATAAACGACCATCTGACGTTGCGCATCGCCGCTCTCCTCCCGGTATGCCCAAATGAAACGCAAGCAGACTGGACTGCTGGTCGTGAGCGATTGCGGCTCGCATGCGCGCTCGTTGCCGCCAGGTTCGCAATCTACTTTTCATGATGGTTTCAGGATGTACCTGATTCGGAGAGCATGTCAATCGTGAGAAATCGGTAGTTTCACGGTGATTCCTCGATGGTGGAAGGGCACGAGCGGAAGCCGATCAGCATCTATCCGAGACTGCTGATGACGTAAGCCCGGCGCTGCGACATCACGTCGCAGCGCCGGGGCTCAGAGCCGTCGAAGTGGGCCCTGGCCCGCGTCAAAGAGCCAGGACTGGATCGGGGCAGGGCGAGGCCGCGACTAGGCGAGATGCTCCTGCATCCAGGCTAGCGTGCGCGCCAGCACGTCCTCGCGGTGCGGGGGCGGGCCGAGCCGGGTGAAGCTGTGCGCGCCGCCCGGGTAGCGAGCGAACTCGACCTTGCAGCCAGCCTTCTTGAGCGCCACGAACATCTGCTCGCCCTGGCCGATCGGGCAGCGCTCGTCGGCCTCGCCGTGAATGATCAGCGTCGGCGTCGTCGCGCGGTGGGCGAAGGTCGAGGGCGAGTGGTCCCGGTACCACTCGGGGTTGTCGTGGTGCTGGCCGCCCCACTGCAAGTCGCCGAAGGTGTGGCTGATGTCGCTGGTGCCGTACATCGACTCCAGGTCGAAGCAGGGTGCGCCGCAGACGCAGGCCTTGAAGCGGTCGGTCTGCCCGATGATCCAGGAGGTCATGTAGCCGCCGTAGCTGTAGCCCTGGATGCCGGTGCGCTCAGGGTCGGCGTAAGGCCGTTCTAGCACCTTGTCGACGACTGCCATCAGGTCCTGGTAATCCTCACCGCCCCAGTCGCGCGACACCTGCAGGGTGAACTCGCGCCCGTAGCTGGTGGAGCCGCGCGGGTTGGAGAGCGCGACCAGGAAGCCGTTGGCGGCTAGCAGCTGGTGGAGTGGCTGGTAGCCGTAACCGAAGTGCCCGTTCGGTCCGCCGTGGATGGCCAGCACCAGCGGGTAGGTCTTCGACTCGTCGAAGTCGTGCGGCTTGAGCAGCCAGGACTCGATCGAGTAGCCGGCGCGCCCGATCTCGAAGCGCTCCCACTGCGCCGGCGGGTGCGCGGCGAAGAACTCCTCGTTGTGCGCGGTGATGACCGTGAGCTCGCCGCTCTCCAGATCGTAGACCGACAACTCGCCGGTTGATTCGAAGCTGTCGTGGGTCTGGACGACGAAGCGGTGGGCGTCGTCGATGCTCAGCCCGCCGCTGGTTGCCTGGTGGCCGTAGCTGCGCTCGACCTCGCCGTTGCTCAGGTCGACGACGTAGAGCCCGCTGG